>JAQICK010000110.1 GCA_027858595.1 Melioribacteraceae bacterium | reverse complement strand
TGACTTAAAATATGGACTCTCTATTAAACCTGCTCCAAGAAATCAAGAAAAATTAAAAAATAACCTGCAAGAACATATGAACTTATTACAAGCAAAGCCCATGAGAGTGAAAAAATATTATAACCATAAAGATATCAATTATGCCGCTTAATAACGGTTATTTAGCGTCGGGTTAATAGAATAAATTCATGAATAAGTGAGGGCACGGTAAAACAAAATTAAAGGAATATAAAATATTATGAACTAAATAAAAACGAAACACAAAAGTTAAACTTAGTCAAGATTAACAAGGGCACAACTGCATATTGACATTTTTTCATGTCTGCTTACAAATAGATTTATTTAAACCCTGCATCACTGGGCACTTTCAATTTGTTTGACATACAGAATTGATAATTGTATATTTGTAAACTGTAAAAACAATAATTAGGATATGTGATATGGCTCATCATAAATCAGCAAAGAAACGAATTAGACAAAGTGAAAAAAAGCGTGTTAGAAATCAAGCATCACTATCAAGAATGAAAACTTTAATTAAAAAAGTTCATGGTTCAGAAAATAAAGAAGCGGCACAAGTAACTCTAAAAGATGCCATTTCTTTTATCGATAAAGCTGTTACAAAAGGAAGAATCAACAAAAACACTGCTGCTAGAAGAAAATCTTCACTTACACGACACGTAAATAGTATAGAAGCATAATCTCTAAAACTATCTAAAGTTTAGAAAAAGCAATCTCAATTGAGATTGCTTTTTTTGTTTAAAATTTCAATTTTTCTTTTAGCTCTTTTGAAATAACATTTTTGTGAACCATTATTGAAACCGTCATGAGTTTAACATAAGACTCCGACATGTACCAATATCCATCATAACCTTTCTTCTTTCCCCATGAATTTTTAGTATAATAAAATTTTGTTCCATTCTGATTTTTTGCAACTCCAGTAATATGCATAAGATGATCATCTGTGGTTACAAATGAATCAAATGATTGTTGTCGCATTTCTTGAGTTATGTCCTTTTCCTCTTCAGGCTCATCACTTTCTTCCCATTCATCAGTGGGAATAACGGCATATCCACTTCTGTAAAAGAAATCTTTACCAGCATCGCCATCATAAAGGAACGAATATCCCATATCAATTGAATTATCAATTAAAGCCATCAATTCGTCTATTGGAATATTATAATATTCTGCATTTGTCCAATTGTCTGGAATTTCCAAATTCGATTTTTCGTAATATGGAATATGTGTATAGGAGGTTAACTCAACATAATCCTCTGGATTAAATTCTAAAAACTCAGCAAAACTTTTAGGAGTATATTCTGTCTCATCTACATTAAATTTTGTAGGAAACTCGCCCAAATAGACATCCAATACAGAATTGAATGCTGGCTTCCAGAGTGATGATATTTTTCCACTTTTCTGATTCACTACACATTTCAACATCGATTCTAAAATTCCGTGCATCTCAGAATGATTATAATTTTTGCTGTCAACTAATTTTCCACCATAAACGGCTTCTGGAAGAATTCCAAAATTGGTGATTGTTCTTAAAGCGTCATGCCCTAATCCACCAGGTCCAAAATTTGAAAGTCCGTGATATCTCACAAATTTTTCAGCTTTCAAAGGATAATCTTTTCGGATAAAATACATTTCGGAAATATCCAACTCCCCTTTGCCCATTCTCATTAATTCTGCTTCAATAAACGATGTTGTTGCAAACGCCCAGCAAGTACCTGTTCTACCCTGACTTTTCACACTGGATGCTTCAACTTTTTTAATTATATCAAATTGATGTGGAATATCACTTTTCTTATCTTGTGCAAAAAGAGTTGCTATGAACACGAATAAGAAAAACATTGTGATTGTTTTCATTTACATTACCTCAAATTGTTTCAAAGTTTTTCAAAAGCTACAAAAATATTTTTCAATTCGTGTAACATTTGGTGAAAATATTCGTCCTATAGGTATAGTTATTTATTAACATTTCATTTATTCCGGGGGGAATTAAGTGGATAGAACATTTAATACTCCGTCTCATTCGGGTAAGTTTTTTCACATACTAGAAGAACGGGACGGAGAATATTTCGACCGAGTTGTCTGTACTTCCTACGAGGAAGCCGAAGAAATAATTAAGGAGGTTGGAAGAAATTTTATAATTGTACCAGCATCCGAAGTTGACGATTATCTTGATACCCAGAATGACGATACAGATTATGAGTTTTAATTTTTTCACCTTACCAAGCACAATATTTACTATTAGCTACTTTTACGCATATTAGTTAACTTGCACGATTAAAATTATTCATTAATTGTGGAACAGTTTTGTTAGGAACAATAACTTGGAGTATTTCTCCAGAAATAATTGCTCTTGGGCCAATTTCTATACGTTGGTACGGATTGCTTTTTGCTTCATCATTTATTTTCGGCTTTAAAATAATGGAGTGGGTTTACAAAAAAGAAAATCGTCCTCTAGATGATTTAAACGATTTAATTTGGTTTATGATTCTTGGAACAGTAATTGGTGCTCGCCTTGGGCATTGTCTATTCTACAATCCAGAGTTTTATTTATCACATCCAATAGAGATTTTAAAGGTTTGGCGTGGCGGATTGGCTAGCCATGGTGCAGCTGTTGGAATTTTAACCTCAATTTATTTTTATAGCAAAAAGAAAAAAAATCAATCATTTCTTTGGGTAATGGATAGAGTTATAATTGGCGTTGCTCTTGCCGCATTTTTTATCAGAGTAGGGAATTTATTTAATTCGGAAATTATTGGGTTTCCTGCTGATGTGCCTTGGGCATTTATTTTTACTTCTGTTGATAACATTCCACGCCATCCAGCTCAACTTTATGAAGCATTATTTTATTTGCTCTCGTTTGTAGTAGTTTTCTTCCAGTATAAAAAATATGACGGCAAATTTAAGGATGGTTACCTCTTTGGGATTTTTCTAATTCTTATTTTTGGATTTAGAATTGTTGTCGAGTTTTTCAAAGAAAATCAAACATATTTTGAGGAGGGAATGATTCTAAATATGGGACAACTTCTCAGCATTCCTCTAGTTATTTTTGGAATTTATTTGCTTTACAACGCCACAAAAAAATATGTTCCTAGTTAATGCAAGATTATCAAAAACTTTGGGACGATAGATACGGCGGAGGCAAATACATCTTTGGGGAGGAACCAAATGAGTATTTCAAAAACAAGTTAAATTCTCTTGCTTCAGGTAGTATCTATTTACCCGGCGATGGTGAAGGGCGAAATGCAATTTTTGCAGCAGAAAAGGGGTGGGATGTTACAAGTGTTGATTTTAGTGAGGTAGCAATTAATAGAGCCAAAGAATTTGCATCTCTTCGAAAAGTTAACATTAATTTTCAGTTCGCAAACCTAATTACAGACAATATTTCACAAGAAGAATACGACGTTGTAGGAGTTTCATTTCTTCACTTCAATGGAAAGAATAAAGAGATTGTTCATCGCAAATTAAAAAACTCCTTAAAAATTGGGGGTTATTTAATATTAGAATGTTTTAGCACCGATCAAATAAAATTAAATTCTGGTGGACCACGAAAAAAAGACTCTCTCTACTCTGTTGACGAATTAATGAATTATTATCAAGGTTTTGAATTTATTGAAACCTCAGATACAAAAACTCAATTGAATGAAGGCGAAGGACATATAGGCGATGCATACGTTGTTAGATTGTTTGCAAAAAAAATTGGATAAATAAAATGAATGAAAAAGACTTTATAAGTAAGTGGATTCAAAAAATTGAATTGAGTCTTCCAAAATTTCCAGATGATTTTGTAAACAATATTGAAACAGAAAATTATAATATGCCTGGGAAGCCTATAACGCTTGGCTCTGAGCTGTTTGGACAATTTGAAATCGTTGATTTAGATGGAAGTCCAGTATTACAAACAGAAAATTACAATTATATAAAATATATTCTCTACTCTAATAAATTGAAACCAACCAACATTCCTAAACCTAAGGATGAATCTAAAATTGCTAGTGTAGTAAAAGAATATGAAGCTCAGTTGGATTCAATTGTAAAAGAGATAAAACACGAACTGGCAAAGTTACTGCCAACAAGTGATTTCTTAAGAGTATCAAATCAAATTTTTAATTCACTAAACCTACAGCGATACTAATAATGATTGAGGTAAGTGAAAACATTGCCAATTATGTCCTTTCTGTTTTTGGCGAGGAGTTTTTTGAAAAATATAAAGCATATGTCGCAAGCGATTATATTCAGTACGTAAGAATTCCCGGTACTGTTGAAGATCAAAATAATTTGATAGAAAAACTTGTTTACTACGGAATTGAGTTATCCATAGTTGCTAACGTACCTAACGCATATTCTGTGCTTGCAGGCAAAGATAAAATTGGTAAGACATTAGAGCACGCACTTGGTAAATACTATATTCAATCGCTTTCTTCAATGATTCCTCCACTGGTATTGAGTCCTACTTCAGAAGATACTGCCCTTGATATGTGTGCAGCCCCAGGTTCTAAATCTACACAGCTTTCAGAGATGATGGGAAACAGTGGAACTCTTTATGTAAACGAGCCAAGTATTGGAAGAACAAAAGCACTCGCACATAATTTGGATAAACTAAACATCCTCAATGCTGGTATGCTTACTAGCAAAGGAGAATTAATTAGTAAACATTTTGACAATTACTTTGACAAGATATTAATTGATGCTCCTTGCACTGGATTAGGAATTGTTCAGAAGAAACAAGAGGTAAGTAATTGGTGGACCGAAAATCATGCAACAGCATTGAGTGAAACACAATTTAAACTTTTGGTTAGTGGAATTAAATCAGCAAAAATTGGTGCCGAAATTCTATATTCTACTTGCACTCTTACTTTAGAAGAAAATGAATTAGTTATAGAAAAAATGCTCGAGAAATATCCTGTTGAACTTATGGATATTGAACTCCCTGTAAAATCACATTCAGGGTTTATAAAATATGGTGAGAAACAACTTAATCCAGACCTTGCTAAAACAAGACGAATAATTCCTTGGGAAATAAACTCGGAAGGATTTTTTATTGCTAAGTTCAAAAAGATTGGTGAAACTGTCCCCTCTAAAAAAATGGAAGTTAGACAAGCAGAATTGGAGTTTGTTAATTGGGATAATAAGATTGTAAAAGAGTATGTTGAAAATATTTCTGACTGGTACGGAATTGAAATTGAAATTTTTAAAGAGTATAAATTTTTATTCAAAAAAAATGAAATGCAATTCATAAAATCCGAATGGCATTCTGACAATCTATCTATCTTTGCAAGGGCAGGATTAAAGCTTGGCAAACTTGATAAGCACGGCAACATTGTACTTCACACTCTTGCAGCACAAGCATTGCAAAAACACGTTACAAAAAACATTGTTGAATTAACAGAAAAAGAACACTTAAAAAGTTATCTCAGCGGCGGAACAATTAGATCAATGACTGGTATTGAACCTAAAGGGCGTAAAGTTATAAGGTACAACGGAGATATGATTGGCGGTGCTATTGCAACAAAAGATGGATTAAAAAGTCAGTTCCCAAGAGCCTTGAGAACTGCTGAAATTTTGTTTTAATTGTAGTTTAGAAATCTTCAAAGATAAGTGAACTTAAAATTCAATATTTTTCATGTGAAGAGAGATGCCCTGCATATCAGTATCAAATCCATTGTAACCTTCAAATAGAGTAACATCGTAATATTCTACCACAAAATGCTTTGCTAAGTATTTTAGAATTAAGTTATCAAAAGTATTACTAACTATTTTTAATATTCCTTCTGAAGATAAACCATATCCAGACGTACCAACTGCTGTTCGGTATCCTCTCCCTTTCATACTACCAGATGTGATAGTAAGAGTTTCGAATAAACTTAATGTATGTCCTTTGTGAAGAGTTACTTTATCACTTGGATTTAATAAAACCAGATTATCCCAAATGTCTATATCCCCTAGAAATGATTGGTAGCCGATAAACTGGTGTAAATTATTTTGTTCTATTAAAATATCTTCAACCTCTGCTGTAAATGAATAAGAAAAAATATTTATTTTAGTATTATTTATATAAGCATCGTATCCAAAATCGAAAGTGTAACCGAAACGACCCATTCTTGAAAGTGGATCTTTTTGAGCTTCATCAATGTAACTATCTTCATCTCCAATATTTGTTATTGCATAACCCAATGTGAAATTAACAGTTGGTTTTAAATAAGCTGTTTCACAAAATTTATATTTCATCTCATCAAAAAATAATTTAGATATTGGAGTAATAATCATTGCCCCATAATCGTATGCTGTGCCTTCAACTTTACCAATCCCTATTTCATTTTCAGTTGGTTGGTCGCTAAGGTTAGAATCAAACGGTTTAATAGACATTCCAAAATTAAAAAGTAAATAGTAATCAATTCCAACACCCAAACTGTATGCATCATATGAATCGTATGAGTTAAACTCTCCAATAATTTCCGGACCATCTGACCCAGTACGATAAAATGTGCCATAATCCATCTTATCATGCATGTATCCAAATCCAACTGAAATTGGAATTGGAATATTAAATTCAGAAAAATTATATCCTAAATTAAATCCAAAAGTTTCCTTTGTTAAATCAAGTCCAAATGCTGGAATCCAATCAACTTTAGTTGGCATAAAGAAAACTGATGCATGATTATTCTGTGAGGTGTAACCAAGTATGGCAGGATTTAAATAATAACCAATAGGGTCGTTGTTTGGTTTAGCAACACCTATTACACCTGCACCGATTAAAGGCAATGACGTTTGGAAAGTCAATACTGGAAGTGCTCCTTCACCCTGTGCAAAAGATTTTACATTTAATAAATTTAGTAGTAACAATGCTAAAATTAATCGTTTCATTTTCCCTTCCCTTTTTTTGTAAAGACAGAATATTTGTAACCGGATAAAATCATTTGATTAAAATTAGTAATATTAAAAAGAAATTGTTAGGCAAAGTTTTATCACAAAAGACCTATTACCTAATACAGCAAAGATAAATCGCCAGCACCTTCGCGAATTATTTCTGTTGTGTCTCCACTAAAATCAATTATTGAAGATGGTAGGTTATTCTGCTCGCCAAACGATAGCATTAAGTCAACACTATAATCAAATATTGCCCTTATCTCATCAGGGTTACTCAGCTGCTGTCCAAGCCTTGTGGTGGCACTTGTGCTGATTATAGGATTTCCCAAACCCTTTGTAAGCGCCTCTGTTATTGCATTATCTGGAATTCTTATCCCAACCGTTTTCCTTTTTGTCCAAAGTTTTTTGGGAATTTCTTTTGAAGCGGGAAGAACAAAAGTATAAGGACCAGGAGCAAGTCGCTTAATAATTTTAAATGCGTAGTCGGAAACTTTTGCATATTTAGAAATGTTTTTGAGATTTGGAGCAATAAAACTAAATAGCTTCGTTTCAGTTTCGTTTTTAATTTCGTATATACGTTTAACAGCTTTATGATTGAATATGTCGCAACCTAAAGCGTAGACTGTGTCTGTGGGATAAATTATTACTCCACCATTTTTAAGAACTTCAATGGCTTTCTTTATATATCTCTCTTGTGGATTATCGGGATGTAGTACGTAGTATTCCATAATTATAGAATCTCAAATTTAGATTTTAGAACATCAAATTTTTTGAGACCTACAAAAACTTCGTTTACTATATTTCCTTTCATAAGTATGGTTGTTGGCGTTCCTAATATTCCAAACTCTTGAGCAGCGTTTTGGTTTAGTGATAAATCAATTTTCCCAACTAAATTAAATTCTTCTTTCAACTTATCAATTATTGGGGCTTGAGATTTACAGACACCACATGTTGGTGAAAAAAAATATAGAATTGATTTATTTCCACTAAGCAACGTTTTTATTTCATCATCAAACAAAGAAGCATCAATGGATTTACCTTGAGATTTCTGTGCCCGTTTTTGCATTATAACTTTTAATATTATCATAAAACCAATAATCACAAGTGCTGTTATTGCTATATCCATTAAGCTACCTCGTGAACTTTGAAATTTTCATCAAGCCATAGTGCATAAACAGGCTCTTCTGGATATTTATCTTTTAGGACTTTTACTGCCTTAACTAATTGGGCTTTTTGTTCAGTATCGTTTGAAGGATTTCCTGCACAGTCGTGATGAGCCGCAATAGAAATTCCCACAGAGAAATGTTTATAAACTGAAATATAAATTCTATTAAAAATGGATTCAACGAATAGAGTATCCGACTGTTCGGATAAAATCAAATTTGGACCAGGGTCCGTAATTTTATCAACATATAATACATCAAATTTATTTTTAATATATTCAATAACAGGAAGTTGAACTATGCCATCCATACAATTAATAACTGTGAAAAAAGTAACCACTTAATCTTCCTTAACGAATTAAAACGTGTCACAATATAGTTTCTAATGTTATTATCTACCACTAAAATTATTATTTTTTAGAAAATCTTACAAGGGCTAGCTAAAGAATACTATAGTTTACAGATGCCTTATTTAAAGCGCATATACTAAAATGAATTTCATAACATAACTGAGTTAACATATAGTAAATTCTTTTTATTATTTTAACAATTCTATTTATCATCAAAAGGAAATTGAAATGAAGATTTATTTTGGAATTATTTTGCTCTTAATTACAACTTCGTGTGTAAATGAAATTGAAAATAATAATGTAGATTTCAATAGTTCAGATAATATTTTTCAATATTCGTCAAAAAATGGATTGCTTAACCATGACTATGTGGGCGATTTGACTCTCGGTGAAATTAAAGAAAATGGCAATTTTGGACTTGGAACGTTCAACATGGTAGATGGTGAAATGGTCATTTTTGATGGAAATGTTTATCAAGTTTTGACTAATGGAGAAATTAATAATATTTCTTCAGATGTTCTCTCTCCTTTTGTGGTTACAAAGTTTTTTAATTCGGATACTAGTTTCTCACTACCCAAAAACCTTTCTCTAGATTCTGCAAAATCTATTCTTGCACAAGCGATTAATAATTCATCAAATCCTCTAGCTATTAAAATTACAGGCAAATTTAACACTCTTAAATCTCGCAGTGTTGATAAAGTTGCCAATGAATCTGTTTCTTTAGATGAAATTGTTGCAAACCAAACTGTATTTGATTTTACAAATGTTGAAGGAAGTGTTATTGGCTTTTGGTATCCAGATTATTTTGATGGCGTAAATTTTCCTGGGTTTCATTTACACGTTTTGCTCAATGATCTTTCTGGAGGAGGACATTTGCTAGATTGCTCTTTTGATAATGCTACTGTTGAAATTGATTACGCTTCTGGAGTTAATGTAGAATTATAGATTTTTAAAAATCACGGCAAAGACACAAGGACTCTAAAATTTATTTTCTATTCCCTTCCTTTGTGTCATAGCTACATAGCGGTTACATGACTAACTCAAAAATCATAAAAGACAAACAATACTATAAATTTTGCTCGTATGGATTTTTAAAAAATCTCAGATTCTTCGAGCCATTTTTTATCCTCTATTTTATGAGCAAAGGAATTTCTTTTTTAGAAATTGGAATTCTCTATGCAACTAGAGAAATTGCTATTAATCTTTTTGAAATTCCATCTGGAATTATTGCTGACACTTTTGGTAGAAGAAAAACGCTTGCTTCATCTTTCCTTGTCTATATTATTGCCTTCATTGTATTTTATCTTTACTCAAGTTTTTTATTATTTCTCTTTGCAATGCTGTTTTATGCTTTGGGTGATGCAATCCGTTCTGGAATAAACAAAGCGATGATTGTAGATTATCTAAAACGAACCAATCAAATAAATTTTAAAGTTGAATACTACGGTCATACTCGTTCATGGTCACAATTTGGAAGTGCAATTTCCTCACTTGCAGGAGGGATACTTCTCTTCTTTAACAAAAATCTTGATGCAATTTTTCTCTTTTCAATAATTCCATATTTGTTTGATTTTTTTAATGTTCTCTCATATCCAAAATATTTAGATGAACAAAAGACCAAATACCTTTCAACAAAAGAGAATCTTAAATTTATAACCACATCATTTATCAAAGCATTTAAGAGCAAACCACTGCTTCATTCATTAATCAATTCATCAATCTACTCTGGATATTACAAAGCTATCAAAGATTTTATTCAACCATTTTTGAAATCATTAATTATTTCGATACCAATATTTCTATATTTATCCAATGATGAAAAGACAGCGTTGTTCTTAGGCATAATCTACTTTGTGATTTTTCTTGTTAATTCATTTGTGTCCAGAAGTGCTTCTAAAATTGAAAATCTATTTACTACTCAAGCAAACTTTTTGAATTTTAGTTTGTTCTTTGGTGTAATTGTTGGCTTAGCAAGTGGCGTGCTGATGGAATACTTTAACTCCATTTTTGCAATTCTATTATTTATAATTGTTTTATCAATTGAAAATAGTCGTAAACCCTCTGGAGTTTCTAACATTACTGACAATAGTGAAGATGATATTCATGCGGGAATTCTTTCTGTACAGTCGCAACTGGCATCGTTATTTGCTGCAATTATTATGATGTCAATTGGGTTTCTTGCAGATATGTTTAGTGTTGGCGTCGGGATTATGATAAGTAGTTTTGCGATTCTTTTACTTTACCCAGTTATTAGGATTAAGTAGCTTAAGTTATTAGAGGTTCCGCAAAAAAAAGGGATCTGTCATATTGAACCCAGTTTTGGGGTGAGAAATCTTTTAATCTATTGGGGATTTCTCACATTCGTTCGAAATGACAACCACTTTTAATAACTTCATCACATTAAATTTTCTCTACTATATTTTGCTTTCAAAAACTTTCTGGTTTTTTCAACTGGGTAATCTTTCCCCATAAATAGAATATGAAAACTAACTCCATCTATAATGGCACCAAAAATTCTTGCTTCTTCTGCTGGATGTTTAATTTTCATTTTACGAAATATTTTTTCCATCTCCTTAAAAAGTTCTTCCATAAAATTACCTGCAACTTTTTCTACTATGACCCTAGTTTCTTCTTGCATAAGCAATGAAGTATAAAGTCTTCCTAAATCAGCATTTTCAATATTCCAATCAAGTGTTAAATCAATTAATTTATGAAGTTTTTCGAATGGTTCTTTTATATCCTCTAAATCAACAAACATAGAACCAATTTCAACAAAAAGGATTTGAACGACTTCTTCCATAAGCTTTTCTTTGCTTTCAAAATAATTGTATGCGAGTCCTTTAGAAATTTTTGCAGACTTTGCGATTTCACTAATTGACGTATTAGAATAACCCTTTTGTGCAAACAATTCCAAAGCTGTATTTAGAATTTTTGCCTTGCTATCTTCGCGTATTTTTTCAAACTGTTCTTTTGTACGTGGCATCGTTTTTTAACTGACTATTTGTTCAATCAAAAAATATCGTTTTTAGACTAATTAAACAAATAATATTTTTTTGCTTGCATTGTTTATATTAATCAATTAAGTTTTGAATGAACGTTTGGTCATTTATAAATTTTGGAGTAAGTTTTGAAAAAAATATTTTTGTTTTTACTAATAATTAGTTCCTTTGCAATTGCACAAACGGCAAAAGAAATAGTAAAAAAATCCAACGATAATAATCTAGGAATAACTTCACAAGGCATCAGCAAAATGACTGTAGTACGTCCTGACTGGTCTCGTGAAGTTGAAATGAAATCTTGGTCGAAAGGAACAGATTTTTATCTGATTTATATTACTTCACCAGCCAGAGATATGGGACAAGTATTTTTAAAACGAAAAATGGAACTTTGGAACTGGATGCCATCAATTGGCAGAATGATAAAACTCCCCCCCTCAATGATGATGCAATCATGGATGGGTTCGGATTTTACAAATGACGATTTACTGAAACAATCATCTTTAGTAAGCGATTACGAACACACAATAATTGCTGAGGAAACTATAGCAAATCATGATGCATGGAAAATTGAATTTATTCCAAAACCTGATGCACCTGTAGTTTGGGGAAAAATAACAATGTGGATTACCAAAGCACACTATCTTCAAATAAAAGTTCAATATTTTGATGAAACTCTTGAACTAATTAACACAATGATTGGAAGCCAAATAAAGAATGTTGGCGATAGAATGTTGCCAATGAAAATGGAAATGCTTCCAGCTGATAAACCAGGCAACAAAACAATTTTTGAATATAGCACTATTGTTTTTGACAAACCAATTAGTGACAGGTTCTTTTCACAACAGAATATGAAGAAGGTTAAATAGATATAAACTATAGCATGTCATTTCGAACGAATGTGAGAAATCTTTCATAATTCTGAAGACTTCTCATCCACAAAACGGATTGAGATGACAATGCTTAATTAGGATTATTAAAACATGAAAGAATTATTGAAAATAGCATGGCGGAATCTTTGGCGAAGTAAGCGAAGAACAATTTTGACTATGACATCTATTATACTTGCTGCCTGCATGGCAATGTTTACACGTTCAATGCAAAAAGGCAGTTACGGAAATATGATTAGCAATGCAGTTAAATTATCTACTGGATATTTCCAAGTTCAAGCCGATGGATATTGGGAGAACAAATCTGTTGATAAAACTTTTATAAATACTCCTACTTTACTTAATCAAATTACAAAAAATAAAAATGTTGAGGTAGTTGTTCCTCGATTAGAATCTTTTGCGCTTGCCTCATCAGGCAAACACACAAAAGGGACTTTAATTATTGCTACTGATCCGGAAATTGAAAACAAATTAAATAAAATTTCTGATAAATTAATTGATGGCGATTATTTAACGAAAGATGACAATCAAGTTCTTGTTGCTGAAAAGTTAGCCGAGTATTTGCAAGTTAATGTTGGCGATACCTTGGTGCTGTTGGGGCAAGGCTATCACGGAGTTACCGCTGCTGCAAAATATAGAGTAAAGGGAATTATCAAATTTCCAATTCCACAATTGAATAATCAATTAATTTATATGCCACTTAAGGCTGGACAAGAATTCTATTCTGCATATGAACGTGTAACAACATATTCAGTGATGATTTCAAATCCAGAAGAATTAAATGAAACGGTTGCCGGAATTAAATCTGAACTCTCCGATGAATATATAGTCATGGATTGGACTGAATTAAACAAAGAGATGGTTCAAGCGATACAAAGTGATGATGTCGGTGGACAAATTATGCTTGGAATTCTATATATGGTTATCGGTTTCGGAATGTTTGGAACAATAATGATGATGACAATGGAGCGCCGAAAAGAGTTCGCAATAATGATTGCCATCGGAATGCAAAAATCTAAACTATTTTTAGTAGTGTTATACGAAACAATTATGATTGGAATCGTAGCACTAATTATTTCACTAATAATTACTTACCCAGTGCTACTCTACTATTTCTACAATCCAATACCGCTCGAAGGCGAATTCGCCGAAGCAATGGAAATGTTTGGGGCCGAACCAATAATGCCTTTTTCATTGGATGCTGATATTTTTATAAATCAAACATTAGCAGTAATTGTAATTGCATTTATTGCATCACTTTATCCATTAACCAAAATACTCCGATTTAAAGTATTACAAGCGATGAGGAGCTAATTATGATATTTTCAATTGCATGGAAAAATGTGTGGAGAAATAAACTGCGAAGTTCAATTGTTATTGCATCAATAATTATTGGTCTGCTTGGTGGAATTCTCTATTTAGCCTTCGCTAAAGGAATGGTGCAACAGCAAGTAAGTTCAGCAATTCATTCTGAAATATCTAACATACAAATTCATCATCCACAGTTTTTAATTAATGATGAAATTCAGTATATCGTTACTAATCCTGATGATAAAGTTAATGCTATTAGAAAGATTGAAGGTGTTGCTGAAGCTACCTCTCGAATTACATCAGCTGCAATGGCAAGTTCAGCAATAACTGGAACTGGAATTTTTATTAAAGGCATTAATGTAGAAGAAGAAAAACAAATCACAAATATCCACACTCTATTAATCGATGGAACTTACTTCGACACAAAACTAAGAAATCCTGCTATTATTGGAGAGAAGCTGGCAAAAAAACTTAATGTAAAAGTTCGTTCAAAAATTGTTGTAACTATACAAAGTGCTTCTGGTGATATTTCATACTCTGCCTTCCGTGTTGCTGGAATTTTCAAGACAAGTAATAGCAACTTTGATTTAATGAATGTTTTTGTGAAGAAACAAGATTTAGCTTATATAATCGGGATAGAAGATACACAAGCAACTGAGGTGGCTGTTTTGTTAAACCACAACAACCTGACAACTGCTGCATCTGAAAAGATTGCGACCTTATTCAGCGAAGAGATTTCAAAAGAAATATTAGTTGTTAGAACTTGGGAAGACATCTCACCAGTTCTTAAAATGATGAACGAAATGACAATTCAATACTCCATGATTTTTGTTATCATAATACTTGTTGCCCTTAGCTTTGGAATAATTAATACAATGCTAATGGCAATAATGGAACGAGTTAGAGAAATTGGAATGCTAATGGCGATTGGAATGAACAAAATACAAGTCTTTTTTATGATAATGCTTGAGACAATTTTCCTTTCCATTACTGGCGGAGTGCTTGGTCTTGCATTAAGCTGGGCTTTAGTTACAATATTAGGAATTTCTGGAATTGATCTATCGGCAATAGCAGAAGGTCTAAACTCAATGGGATATAGTTCTTTTGTATATCCAGAATTAGATTTTGTATACTACGCTCTTATTGGAAGTCTTGTAATTGTCACGGCAATATTTGCATCTATAATGCCAGCACGAAAAGCATTAAGATTTAATCCAGCAGAAGCTGTGAGGCACGATGCGTAAAAATATAGTATTTGTAATTGAGGAAATTACAATAGTCGAGTCATTGCGAACTCATCTTTTTTGGGTGAAGCAATCTACGAAAAATTGCCGCGTAGTTCGGATAAAATCGAACTCCTCGCAATGACAAACAGATAAAAATTAAAATATAATTGGATACAAACTATGAGTATTATAAGCACAGTAAAACTAAACAAAATTTATGCAGAGGATACATTCCCAGTTCATGCTACAAATGATATTTCTGTTAACTTTGAGCAAGGTGAGTTTTCTGCAATTGTAGGTCCATCTGGTTGTGGCAAAACGACTTTGTTAAATCTACTTGGCGGACTTGAAACACCAACAAGTGGTGAAGTAATTATTGATAGCAAAATTATTACAAATTTAAAATCGAATGAACTTACCGATTTTAGATTACGCAATATTGGGTTCGTATTTCAAGCATATAATCTTATTCCAGTCCTTACAGCCAGAGAGAATGTTGAGTTTATAATGCATCTTCAGAACTACAATAAAGACGAACGAAATGCAAGAGTGGAGGAATTACTTACTGCTGTTGGACTTAAAGATAAATTCAACAAACGTCCTGGAGAACTTTCTGGTGGCGAGCAGCAAAGAGTTGCAGTAGCTCGTGCATTAGCTTCCAAGCCAAAATTTATTCTTGCCGACGAACCAACAGCAAACTTGGATAGTAAATCAACTTACGCTCTATTGGATATTATGGAAACATTGAATGAGAAAGAGAATATGACCTTTATATTTTCAACCCACGATTCACGTGTAATGGAGAGAGCAAGAAGATTAGTATCGCTTGATGATGGTAAAATTGTAAATGATGAGACAAAATAATTATGAATGGTAAATTAAGAATTAAAAATTATTTGTTCCTTCCATTTAGTATTGTTCTCTTTTGGAATTCTTTATCTTTAGGTCAATCTGTCTTTGAATACAAAGGTTACATAACTAATATGGAATCAGTTTGGCTGCAAAATGATAGTGCTGCACTAATACCAATGCTACTTTCTGGAACAGTACAGAATAGATTTGATTTTTTCATTTATCCAATTAATAATACTACTGTGAACATTGGACTTCGGAATATAATTGATTACGGAAATACAGTTTTATTAACTCCAGGTTACGCAGATTTTATTACAACAGACGACGGCTATTTTAATCTGACAAAGAGTTGGAGAGAAAGTTGTTCTTACGTTTTCTATT
>JAQICK010000161.1 GCA_027858595.1 Melioribacteraceae bacterium | reverse complement strand
CAGTAACAAAATATGATTGCGGGAATTTTTAAGAATTTCAACTAAATTATAACAACTGAAATGCTTAGATCTTAGCCTTTAAAATTTGATTAGTAAGATGAAAAGATTAAAAACAATATTATAATATGTGTTTATTCCATTACTGTTAATTCAGTTTGTGCCTGTTAATAGAGAAAATCCACCTATTGATGAAAATTTAACTTTAACTGCACCTCCGCAAATAAAATCAATTCTTAAAAACTCTTGTTACGATTGTCATTCAAATGAAACAGAGTGGCCTTTCTACAGTTATATTGCACCTGTCTCTTGGTTAGTTTCACGAGATGTTAAATTTGGACGAGAGGACTTAAATTTTTCTGAATGGAATAAAATGACAGAAAGCAAAAGGAATCACAAAAAAGAGGAAATAGTAGAAGAAATTTCACGTGATACAATGCCAATGCCAATTTATTTAATTACGCATCCTTCGGCTAGTTTGAGCAATGAAGAAAAATTGTTACTTAAAAATTGGTTAACTGGAAGAGATTAGGAACAGCTTAATCGTTAATCAAACCATATCTTTTCATTTTTCTCCAAAGGGTAGAGCGGTGTAATTTTAATTCTTTTGCCACTTCAGCCTTATTCCAAGAATGTCTTTCTAGTGATTCAAATATTACATCACATTCAGATTGTTGAAGTGGTTCAATAGTGGAGTTTTTTCTTTTCACATTTTCTTCTGTAACTAGAAGATCGTGAGGTAAATCTTTTAGCTCAATTACTTCATCCTGGCACATTACAAATGCATGTTCAATTACATTTTCTAATTCTCTAATGTTTCCTGGAAATGAATAATTCATCAAAAACTCTAAAACCTCATTGGAAACAGAAGTAATCATTTTTTCCATTTTATAATTAAAGAGTTCTATAAAATGATTAATTAAATATGGGATATCATCTTTTCTTTCATTGAGTGATGGGAGTTCAAGTTTTACAATATTTAAACGAAAAAACAAATCATCCCTAAATTTATCCTCTGCAATCAAGTCTAGCAAATTAGCTTTTGTTGCAGAGATAACACGAACATCTGAGTTTACTGAACTTGTAGCACCAAGTGGTTCGAACTCTTTTTCCTGCAAAACACGCAATAATTTAACTTGAGTTGCTGATGATAATGATTCTACTTCGTCAAGGAAAATAGTTCCACCTTTTGCTAACTCAAATCTACCAGGTTTATCTTTTTGTGCATCAGTAAATGCCCCTTTATAATATCCAAATAATTCAGATTCAAGAAGATTATCGGGCAAAGCTCCACAGTTTATGGCAACAAAAGGTCCTTCATTTCTAAAGCTTAAATTATGAATTGCACGGGCAAAAAGCTCTTTGCCAGATCCACTGGGTCCTTGAATTAAAACGGTAGATTCGCTTTCTGCAATATTTGGTAGGATATTAAAAAGTTCTAATAATTTATGGTTTTTAGAAACAATGTCTTCAAAAGTGTAACCCTTCACTATCTCTTTGCGTAATGCTTCTATTGTTGATAGATCTCTAAATGTCTCAACTCCGCCTATTACTTCACCATTTTCATTTTTTAGTGCAGAACAGTTAATAGATATAGGAATTTCTTTACCATCAAATCTAAGAATATTTACTTTTTGATTTATAATAGTGCACCCTTCTAAAATAGATTTTTTAATTGGGCATGCCGTTTCACAAACATTAGCCTTAAATGTTTCAAAGCAAAATTCCCCAATGGCATTTTTCTGCTTTACACCAGTTATTTTTTCGGCTGCTTTGTTGAAATACGTTATTCTTAAATTGTTATCAACTGTAAAAACACCTTCAACAATGCTATTTAAAATTGTTTTGGAAAGTGTTTCGGTAAGGGGCTTTATTTTATCTGAATCATTCAATTATATTTGTCTTTTAATACAAGATTAGGGTGTCTTAAAAAATTATAAAATATCACTATCAAACCTACTTAATAATGTAAAAAAACCAAATATAATTATTCTGATTTTATCAAAGGTAGTGTGAAACTAGGTGTTAATCCTAAATTTGGAACATCGTAATTGTTGATTAAAACTTTGTTTATTGCATCAACATAAGTCTGCTTTGAAACAACACTTTCGTATTTTGCAACAACTTTTCCCTCTTTATTAATTAAAAACGAAGTAGGAATTGTGGTAATTCCGCCAAATGCATCTATTACGTTGCCATCGCCACGCAATATTGGATAATTAATTTTATAAGCATTCATAAATGGAATTACATCAGCAGCAGTTGCACCGCCTCTAGTTAATGCGTCAACAGAAATACCGATAATTTCAACATCTTTGTCTTTAAACTCATTTTTTAGCATTACCAAATCTGGAATTCCTTCCCGACACGGTGCACACCAAGTAGCCCAAAAATCTATAAGAACTACTTTACCTTTTAAGTCCGATAGATTTAGCAAATCTTCGTTACTTTGTTTATAATTTGGAGGATATGGTCCTTGCTTTATATCATCAGAGGAATTATTAATTACAAAAAGAATTGCAACTACTACAAAAAATAAAATTGTGTAAACTCTACTCCTCTGTTTTTGATTTAATCCAAAAACCATTTTTTCTTTTTCTACTTTCTGCTTGCCAATTTTTCTATTTTTTTGGCTCATTTAAACTCCAGTTAAGAATCTATATATTTATTTTTTTGCTGCTAATTCGTTAAGTTCTTTTACAAATCTATCAACATCCTTATTTTCAAAACCTTTTTCTTTTGCTGCAGCTTCAAGAGAACCCCAAATTGGTTCTCCACATCTTAAGCATCTAATTCCTTCAATTCTTAAATAAGAAACGGCTTCTGGAAAAATTTTTACTAAGTCTTCAATTTCAAGATCCTTAGTTATCTTCATTTCCTTTTTCCTTTTTTTTCTTTTTACTAGGAAACGATAGTAGAAGACCTATTAAACCACCATATGCTGTAGAAATATATGGACTGCTTGTAATGGCACACGTACCACTATTGCATCCAATAAAGTAATAATAAGCAAAACCTAACAAAGCTCCAGCCAAAACTGGAAGCACTTTTCTATATATAACTTGTTTCATTTTTTCTTTCTATTTGTTAAAAAACTCTCTAATTGGATGTGCCAATATAATAAAAGTTTCATCTGAATATAATTGTTTGTTTTTTCACATTATTTTTTCAAGTTACACGCTCTGTTGTGCCAAATTTCTAGTTTAATTTTAAAAAATTTTATACCACTAAATTGATTTTCCAAAATACTTATTAGTTATACATCCAATAACCTTGCTCTTAGAAGTCCTATTGTATAAATTTGTACTTAGTATTAATAAAAGAATATTGGAGTAATAAAATGGCAGAATACGAAAAACATTTATATATGATTGTTTATCCAATTAATGCACTTGTAGCATCGCAATTAGATCCAGACAAATTTGGAGAGCATTATACAGTTGGTGGTGCAAAGCATTATAGTGGAAAAGTAATTTTCGCGGAGCTTGACCCAGAATATAGAAACGATGCGATTAATATTCAGCGATATATTGATATGACAGTACCTCACGAAGATGGTTCTCCTAAAAAAACAAAGTTTATTAAATCATACGGTGTGCTCGCTGATGTTGATATTTCTGCAATTCAAAAACTTCACCTCTGCACCACAAATGGAAAAGTTCTTACAATTGAACCTCAAGAATATACAGCTGTAAATGAACCTGGGATGATTAGAACTTATCAGGAAATAACACCACTTGAAAATTTAGTTGTTTCAACTCTTGATCAAAGAGATTTTGGTAAATATATTACAACCGAAACAGATTCAAAGGGAGCACCTAAAATATGTTTTACACAAATTGAATTTAATGTAGACCACTTTTTAGAATCTAATAGATTGAGTGAGCTTTTTAATATAGATTTACCACGCGTTAATCCTTATAAAATGTATGACTGTATTAAAGAATTGAAAACTATTCCTAATAAAGCAACTAAAACTGTTGGATTAGGTTCTTTGCTTCGTGATCTTTCTTTTAGTTTTTTACGACATGGATTTTGGTTCTATTCTCCAGCGGATTCAAAATTTTTCGCTATGCCTTCTATCACTGACTTAGAAAATAAATATTATTACTGGTGGAAACACGTTAGATAGGTTTTAGTTTATATTTTAAAAAGTAAAAACCTTCTTTAGTTTTCTTGGAGGTTTTTGCTTTTTATACAAAAAAATCTTTTGAGGCTATTTTATCAACTCACTCAAATTATCTATTATTGGAATTTTACATCCATTCAATTTCTCTCTTGATTGATGCCCAAGCGATAGTAAAACGGAATCCGCTCCAATGGCTTCTGCAACTTCACAATCGTGAAGTGTATCGCCCACAAGTAGAACTTCTCCTTTTGCAAATCCAAGTTCTTTCATCCATTTTATACCATTATCTAATTTGCTTGCTGCAAAGATATTATCTAATCCAACTAGTTTGATAAAATACTTAGACAAATTAAAGTGAGCAACCAGTTCATCCAAAGTTTCTTGTTTGTATGCCGATAAGATGGATTGTGAAATTCCTAAATCTTTAATATGCTCTAATACCATTTGGGCATCGGAATAAATTTTGAACTGATATTTATTTTCTTCGTAGGCATTAATAAACTGGTGGCTAATTTTTTGCCAATTTTCTTCGCCAACATCATGCCCAAGTGCTTTGTAGTAATCTATTACTGGAAATGTGAAAACATCACGATATTCGTCAATTGAGATTTTAGGCAAGTTCACTTCTTCAAGGAGTTGGTTCATTATGCTTGCACAAAGCTCTACATCGTTAAAGAGTGTGCCATTCCAATCCCAAATTACGTGTTTGTAGTCTTTTATGTTAATCATAAATTCCAATCCATTATATAGCAAAAAAGCGAATCGGAAAATACAGTTTTCTGTTAGGAATGGAAAACTATTTTTCTATTCTACCCTTTAAATATTTTGCCAAGAAAGATTCAACTTCTTTATAATATTCAATTCTATTCTCTTCCTTTTTAAAACCATGTCCTTCGTTGTCTTTAAGTAAATATTTTACTTTTACACCATTCTCATTAAGCTTTTCTATAAATAAATCAACATCTGTTTTTTTTACTTTTGAATCATTTGCACCATGAGCTATAAAAAGTGGAACTTTTATTTTATCTACATTAAAAAGTGGAGATTGGGATTCAATCATTTTTTCATCCTCAACAGGATTTCCAATCATCTCGTATAACATTGCCCTAAACGGAGACCAGGTTGGAGGAATTGTTTCTAGAAAAGCAAAAAGATCTGTTATTCCTGCTTGGCTAATTCCGCATTGATAAAGATTAGGATTTTTAGAAACTCCCTCAAGCACAGAAAATCCTCCAAAAGAACTTCCCATAATTGCAATTCTATTTTTGTCAATTATCCCTTGCTTTATTAACCAATTTGTTCCATCAGTAATATCATTTTGAATTGCTCCTCCCCATTCCTTAAATCCAGCTTGCCAGAAATTTTTTCCGTAACCAACTGAACCTCTAAAATTTATTTGTAAAACAGCGTAACCTCTATTTGCTAAGAACTGAACTTTTTTATTAAAACTCCATTTATCTCTATACCAAGGTCCGCCATGTGGCAAAATAACAGCAGGGAGATTTTCGGTAATCTCCATTTGTGGTAAAGTTAAATATCCGTTAATCGTTAATCCATCACGTGATTTAAACCGAATTGGTTTCATATCAGAGAATTGATAATCATTTAGCCATGGTGATATTTCGGATATTTTAATTAAAGTGTCTTTTGTTACATCATATAAATAGTAGGTCCCATATGATTTATCTGAACTAGCTTTAATTAAAAGTTTATCTTCATTTTTATTTGTGCTAACTTTATTTAACTCCATGTTTGGAATTTGTCTTTCAAGATTTTTTTGAATTTCCGCCCTATCTTCATCCCAAAATGTAAATTCTCGTTTCCAGGTTAAATATGAAACTCCAGTAACTTCTTGTTTCTTTTCAGAATAATAAATGTATTCTACGTCAACTTCTGGATGTTCGTATAAAACTTTTGTTTCATAATTTCTATGAACATCATATTCTATTAAAGCCGTTCTGTTGCTTCCTTCGTTGGATAAAACATAAAGATTTTTGTTGTTCTTTGTAAAAAGAACTGGATAAAACTGAGTTGTGAAATTAACTGTTTTAACTTCCTTGAAATTTTCTCTTTCTGTTTTTCGATATTGAATAACATTGTTAACCCCATCAGACTTAACTGATATGCGGAGTTTTCCATTGTTATCGGTTAACCAATGTGTAACATTGCCAGGATTTTTACCGATTACAATCTTTTTGCCACTTAGTAAGTTTAAGCGATAAACATCAAAAACCGTTTGGTCTCTTTCGTTTGTTTGAATAATTATTTCATCTTCAAATTCTGGGAGCACATTTATAACATAAGTTGTAAAATTTTTAGAATCTGTTAACTCTTTGTTGTTAGTTCCATCCAGAGAAACACAGATTAATGCTTTATTATCATTGCTATATTTATCAATGAGGTATAAAACTTTTGTTTCGCTAATCCAAAAAAAAGATTCTACGCTTGCGTCTTTCTCATGAGTAATTTGAATTTCTGTGTTGTTGGAAAAATTTTTCACAAAAACATTTAATCTATTATTCCAAGATTTTAAGTGTGCAATTTTATTTCCCGAAGGCGATAGCTTTAGTGCAATACTTTTGGGGTTCTTAAATAAACTTTCAATTGGAATAATTTCGGTTTTATATTCCTGATTCTGGCAACCTATAAACAAGATAGCCAAAAGTGAAAAGAGAAATATTTTATTTGTTTTTTTCATACTTAACTGCTTATTAAAATTCATCCATTATTGTCACAACTTTAACGTCTAATTAAGACGCATCGCAAGATAATAAGTTTTAGTGAGTATAAAATACTAAGAGCCTATCAAATTTGAAATGTTTTTATGGAGTCTTTTTCATCCAAGCAAATCTATTGGTTTCCCTCAATTTCAGCATATCTATTTCCTGCTCTTCTAAAATCAACAATTGAATCTTGGTGTGTAATTGCCCAATCAACTCTTTCATTTTTATTTAGCACAGTTTCAGAATTAATTGAAATAGTTCTTGTTGAACTACAACTTGTTAAGAGCACTAAACCGATTAAAATTAGTTTTTTCTTATATCCAATTTTTTTCGTGGTTTTCGTGGCAATTAAGTTTTAGTCATTTCATCCACATTAGAACCTTAAGATTTCTTAAACTCTAATTTCTCTTTCCCATTATAGTCAACAAAAACTCTATCACCACTTTCAATATTATTCAATAATAATTCAGTTGAAAGAGGATTTAACACGCATTTTTGAATAGTTCGTTTTAATGGTCTTGCTCCATAGGACAAATCATATCCACGTTCTAACAAAAACTCTTTTGCTTTATCACCAAATTCTATTTTAATGTTTTTGTCCTGAAGCAGCTTGGCAACGCCCCTTAATTGAATATCAATAATTCCTATTAGTTCACTTTTTAAGAGTGGTTTAAATAGAACTACTTCGTCAATTCTATTCAAAAATTCTGGACGTATTGTGGATTGCAAAAGACTTGTCAACCCAATTCTTAATTCTCCCATCACATCTTCAATGTTTTCTTCATCTAAACCAACCATTTTTTCTTGAATTAAATGCGAGCCAATGTTGGATGTCATAATAATAATTGTGTTTTTGAAATTTACTGTTCTACCTTGGTTATCTGTCAATCGTCCATCATCCAAAACCTGAAGCAAAACATTAAAAACATCTGGATGAGCTTTTTCAATTTCATCCAACAATAAAACAGAATATGGTCTTCGCCTGACTGCTTCTGTCAGCTGTCCACCTTCTTCGTAGCCAACATAACCGGGAGGTGCACCAATTAAACGTGAGACAGAATGCTTCTCCATATACTCGCTCATATCAATACGAACCATTGCGTGGTCATCATCAAAAAGTAAATCTGCAAGTGAGCGAGCCAATTCTGTTTTGCCTACGCCAGTTGTGCCTATAAAAATAAAAGAGCCAATTGGACGGTTGATATCCTGCAATCCGGCACGCGAACGTCGTATTGCGTTTGCCACTGCCGTTACAGCATCGTCTTGCCCAATTACACGCTTGTGAAGTTCGTCTTCCATTTTTACAAGTTTACTTCTTTCGCTTTCCAACATTTTGTTTACTGGAATTCCAGTCCACTTTGCAACTACTTCAGCAACATCTTCTGCTTCAACTTCTTCTTTGAGGAGCTTCTTGTTTTTTTGAATATCATTTAAACTCGTACTCTCTTTTCTTAGTTGACCTTCCAAATCTACAATTTTACCGTAACGGATTTCCGCTACTTTTCCAAGGTCTCCCTTACGTTCAAATTTATCTGCAAGAATTTTAATTTCTTCAATTTCACTCTTTAATTTTCTAATTTTCTGAATTTTTCCTCGTTCGAGCAACCAATGACTTTTTAATACATTTCGGTTTTCGTCCAACTCAGTAAACTCAACTCCAATTTCACTAATTCGACTTTTTGATGCTTCATCTTTCTCGCGTTTTAGTGCTTCTCTTTCAATTTCTAACTGCTGGATTTTTCTCTC
Source organism: Melioribacteraceae bacterium (assembly GCA_027858595.1). Lineage (GTDB taxonomy): Bacteria > Bacteroidota > Ignavibacteria > Ignavibacteriales > Melioribacteraceae > 1-14-2-50-31-20. Next base: position 4,081 of record JAQICK010000161.1, on the reverse strand, counting down.
GAGCTGATCTAACTCCTCTGGCATTGAATTTATTTCAATTCTTAATTTAGATGCCGATTCATCTATCAAATCAATAGCTTTATCGGGAAGAAATCTATCAGTTATGTATCTGTTGGAAAGTTGAACAGCTGCAACTAGTGCCGCGTCTGTGATTCTTACTCCGTGATGAACTTCATACTTATCGCTTAATCCACGAAGTATTGAAATTGCATCCTCTTCATTTGGCTCAGAAATTACAATAGGTTGAAAACGTCTTTCGAGTGCTGCATCTTTTTCAATATACTTTTTGTATTCTTTCAGAGTTGTGGCACCAACTGCGTGGAGTTCTCCGCGAGCCAATGCTGGCTTGAGAATATTAGCGGCATCCATTGCCCCTTCTGTTTTACCCGCACCAACAAGCTGATGAATTTCATCTATAAACAGAATTATTTCTCCGTTCGAGTTTTGAACTTCTTTTATTACGGCTTTTAGTCGCTCTTCAAACTGTCCACGGAATTGTGCTCCAGCAACCAGCGAACCTAAATCAAGCGAAATAATTTTTTTATCTCTCAAATTGTCTGGAATGTCTCCAGAAATAATTCTGTGTGCTAATCCCTCGGCAATAGCCGTTTTACCAACTCCAGGCTCGCCAATTAGGATTGGATTATTTTTTGTTCGTCGTGAAAGAACTTGAAGCACTCTACGTATTTCATCGTCTCGTCCTATAACGGGATCAAGTTTCCCAGCTTTTACAAGTTCGTTTAAATCTCTTCCATATTTTTTTAACGATTGGTATGTCTCTTCTGGATTTTGAGAGGTTACCCGTTGGTTTCCTCTAATATCTTTCAATGCAGAAAGAATCACTTTTTTAGTAATTCCATTTTTATTGAGTAAACTCCCAACTTCATTATTAGATTCTGATAAGGCAATTAAAATATGTTCAGTTGAAATATATTCGTCAGTTAAGGTTCCAGCCTCTTTAGCTGAATCATCCAAAAGCTGTGCGGTTGTTTGTGCCATTTGTTGATTACCAATGCCAGCACCAGTAATTTTAGGTTTTCGCTCAAGAGCTTCACCAATTTTAATTCTTAATAAATCAACATTGGATGCAACTTTTTGAATTATTGCAACTGCCACACTATCGTTATTCTGCAACAAGGCTGCAAGAATGTGCTCAGGATCAACAATTTGGTTGTTGTAATTTTGTGCAATCTCAACTGAGCTTTGAATTGTTTCCTGTGCTTTAACAGTAAATTTGTTTAAGTCTATTGCCATTTTGTTTTCCTCAAATTCTACTGATTAAATATAATGTTTATATTCTGATTTTATTAATTTGATGATAAATTTTTAAAAATGATTCATAACAATTGAGGTTGTTAGAATTAAAACAATAACTTTAGTTAAACAAAATTCTTATTTTTCATTTGTAAAATTAACCATTTAGTGAGTTTCAAATATGAAAAAAATCGTTCTATTACTATTTATTATCCTTGTTGGAAATACCTTTTCGCAAAATCAAAATCCCAAAAGAGAACTAAGAGGAGCGTGGATTGCTACTGTTGTAAACATAGATTGGCCACTTGGCAAAGAGAATTCAACTGAAATACAGAAACAGAATTTGATAAACCAACTTGATTCCCTTGCCGCTGCTGGCATGAACGCTGTGTTCTTTCAGGTTAGAACAGAGTGCGATGCTTTTTATAAATCGAACTTTGAGCCTTGGTCTCATTGGTTAACTGGTGAACAAGGAAAAGCTCCGTCTCCATTTTATGATCCACTTCAATTTGCAATTGAAGAATCGCACAAACGCGGAATGGAACTTCATGCGTGGTTTAATCCATACCGTGCAGTTCGCGATACAGCCCTATATTCACCTGATGAAAATCATGTTTCTGTTAAACATCCTGAATGGATAATAACTTCCCTAAAGTTTAAAATGCTCGACCCTGGTTTGCCTGAAGTTCGCAAACATGTTTTGAATGTAATGGATGACGTTTTGGTAAATTACGATATTGATGGAATTCACTTTGATGATTATTTTTATCCATACGGACCTAAAATATCTAATGAAGATTCACTCACATTTTATAATCACAGTAGAGGCATTACAAACATTGACGATTGGAGAAGAGATAATATTAATTTACTGATGAAAGAAATTTATGAAATTGTTAAAGCAAAAAAAGCACATGTAAAATTTGGCATTTCACCTTTTGGAATTGTAAGGAATGAATACGCAAACACAAATGGCTTTAATTCATTTGATATAATTTATTGTGACCCACTTAATTGGCTTGACAATAAAATTGTCGATTACATAACACCGCAAGTCTATTGGGAAATTGGACACGAAAAAGCCGATTATGCAAAACTCGTTCCTTGGTGGTCAACAATTAAAACCGATAGACATTTATATATTGGACAATATTCCAGCAGAATGGCGGCACCAGATTATAAAGGCAAAAAATCTGAACTTGGAGACCAAATTCGCTTAAACAGAAGTTACCCAAACGTGCTTGGCTCTGTTTATTTCTCGGCAAAATCTATTACACGTAATTGGAGCGGACTTGCAGACTCGATGAAAAATGATTGGTATAAAAACATCGCCCTCCCACCTACTATGGAATGGATTGATTCAACTCCTCCGATAAAACCAGAGAATGTTCACATTGTTGAAACAAAATCTGGATTGTTAATTGATTGGAACATGCCCGATGCAGCTACAGATGATGATTTTCCAAACTACTATTTGATTTATAAATTTAACTCAAAAGAAGAAATTGATTTGAATAAATCTGAGCATATTGTTTCTAAAGTCTTATCCAAAAAGACTAGTTACTTTAACTTGAACGAAAACGACAAAAATGTTTTTTATGTAATAACTTCTGTTGATAGATTGCACAACGAGAGTAGTGGAGTAATATTACAAATTGATTAATATATTAAAATTACAATGATTAAATCATCTCGAATATTTACAATCTTTCAAGCTTTGTTTGTAACATTTTTGTGGTCAACATCTTTTATAATTATTAAGTGGGGGTTAATAGAAATACCCCCAATTACATATGCTGGGTTACGTTACATAATTGCGTTTCTTTGCTTTATACCTTTCGTCTCACGCAAAAAGTATATTACTGAAATTAAGCAATTAAAAACCTCCCAATGGAAAAAACTAATTCTGTTGGGATTCGTTTTTTATACTTTTACTCAAGGAGCTCAGTTTTTGGGTTTATCATTGCTTCCATCAGTTACAGTTAGTTTAATGCTAAACTTTACACCAATAATTGTTGCAATTCTGGGCGTGTTTTTATTAAATGAAAAACCAACTACCCTTCAATGGGTTGGTTCCCTTTTGTTTATTGTTGGAATTATTACTTATTTCCTCCCCATTTCATTAATTGGAAATGAAATTATTGGTTTAACTGTAATGCTCGTCGGTGTTTTAGCAAATGCTATTTCTGCAATAATTGGGCGGGACATAAACAGAAATAAAGATATTAGTCCACTAGTTATAACTTTTATTAGCATGGGTGTAGGTGCAATACTACTTATTGTTATTGGAATTTCAATGAATGGTATACCAACAATTAGTTTCAAAACTTGGATTTATTTAATCTGGCTCGCCGTTGTTAATACTGCATTTGCATTTACATTATGGAACTTAACTCTTCGTTCACTTACAGCAATGGAATCAAGTATAATAAATGGAACAATGCTAATTCAAATTGCATTACTAGCTTGGTATTTTCTTGGTGAAACAATTTCTTTGCATGAGGGAATTGGATTGGTAATTGCAGCTCTCGGAGCATTTTTTGTTCAAATAAAAAAACGAAATAATCCCAAATAGGGTTTTGTGAGATTTACACGTTATCGGTTCGTATAAAAATAGTAGCCGATTGTTAGTCCCTTGACTCATGAACCGGCTATTATTTTTATGGATTGTTTGCTAACGCATTTATTTCACTTGTTTCGTTATCCAATTTAATATTTCATTTAACGCTATTGGAGAAAGCGTCTGTTCAATTACTGCATATTCATTTGGCGAACCAGTTTCGCACTCTTGGAATAAGTGATTTAATTTAGGCAACTCTTTTGCTGT
>JAQICK010000222.1 GCA_027858595.1 Melioribacteraceae bacterium | reverse complement strand
ATATATTGACGAGTTGCTTGTCTAGCTTCTACATGAATTGCATCAATTAGTTCACAGAGGCAAATTGGATTTTTATTCGTTCCAACTTTTTAGCATAAAAATTTCATGCCTTCCATATTTTTGCCTTTATTCCACTTTACTTTGCAGTTTTCAAACGTTTTGCTTTTCCCATTTTTCCACCTTGTCTCGTGGAATGGGCACATATTCCACCGTCAAATGACGGATTCCAGTCTTCCGTTTTCCCTTTATGGTGTTCCATATCTAAAACCAACTGAAAAATAATTATTTGAACCGAGCATAAATGATTCTGTTCTAGTTTCATCTTCATCAGTAATATTAGAATATCTGTAGCTTCCCTCAACGAACAATTCGTGTATTATTTCGTAACTAGCATCAAAACCGAAATAAAAGTCTTTTCGGACTGGTGAATACAAAAATTGCAAATTTTCCTTGTTTCTATACACTTCACCTATGCCTTTTAATCCACCTTTCCTAACAAATTCTGTATAAAGTTCTGTTCGCAAACCACGAATTGGTTGATAATTAAATTGAATTTTAAATTGATCCGCATTTTGACCGATCCAATGCCCTAACGAATAATCAATATGTTTATAGTTGGTTAACGCTTCATACTTGTGTTCATAAACCCATGGTGTTACTTTTGTATATTCAACTGTTAAATCTAAGTTATCTAAAAATATGTCTGTTTTTTTTCCACCAATAGTTGCACCTGTCCATGTAGAATAAAATTCATTATTAAATATTTCACGAATACTTGTTACATCCACAAAAAGAGAGGCATAAAATTTAAATGTTTCTGGATACCGCAATACCATATCAAAGAAAAACATTCCATTACTATCTTCCACGGATTTCTTACCTGTATCTCTATCCATATATTTATAAAAATTAAATGGAATTAGCATTTCGGGACGCATATCACCAGCGTATATAGCTGCATTACCAATTGAAATGTCAAAAACATCCCATGGGGTTACTGTCATCATGTTTATTGTAAAATACTTTTTCACAAATCTTTCGTGAGCAATATAAAAATCCTCGGATGAATTTACAACAATTGTTCTTGCAGAGTCTATCACACCAGAATGAAGCCAACCAAACTGATAATAAAACCTAAACCAATCTACTGGTTTTAATTCCATATAGAAATGTGGATAAGAAGGAGCTTTGTCTGAAAGAATTACATTTCCAAAATATGAATTCCCCCATTCACTATAATCCTTCTTTAGAGAGACTGTACCCCAGCTCCAATTAAAATTTATTTGAGCTCGTACATCACTAAACTCCATCCCATCGGGTGCACCAATAAAATCAGCGCCTCTTTGTGGAGTTAAATATTTTGCTCTGTCTATGTTATTCCCAAATTCACCATTATCTCTCATATCAAGAGAACCGCCAAACCAGTCCGAGGCACTTATTTGTACATGCACTCCACCGCCTCTTTGGTGACCAGACTTTCCACTAGTGTTAGAAATACTATAAGCTGCAATAGGTGATAGTTTGAATGAGAAGAGAGAGTCATCGTAACTTAAGAGGCGAATACGACCGTAAGGATCTTTTGAGGCAAAGGTGAAAGAAGGGACGTGAGACGTGAGACGTGAGAGGTGAGAAAGAGAATCGGATTGAATGAATGTGCTTCGGTTCCACTCAGTGAAGATAGAGGTTGAGGGAAAGGTTGAGGAAGAGCTATCAATTTGATTAAATATGCTTATACTTTTAACTTTTAACTTTTTGCTTTTTACTTGCCTCTCAATCTCACTACCATATTCAGCTTTATAAAAATCCAACAAATCTAAATCAACGTTTGTCAATCCGATATTATCTGTTTTTTTTGAATCTATTTCAACTAACTTTTTTGCAATATAAATTTTCGAAAATGGCTTAACTTCACTATCCAACTTAATTACACCTTTAATGTTCATTCTATCTAAATAACTATAGATGTTGTCATTTATTGGAACAAATACTGCTTGAGCGTTAAGAAGTGAGAAGTGAGAAGTGAGAAGTAAAAAGAAAAGGAGAAAAAGAATATTTATATTTTTATTTATCATAATATCTCAAAAATAATTAAAGGGAATACTTAAATGGAACGTTGGAATACCGGGAAAGTGGAATACTGGAATAAACATAATTGGAATAAAGGAATATGTTGGTGGAAGATGGAATCTGTTTGATTCCTTTAGAAAAGTAACCCGCAATTACCTTCTTTGATAGTTCCTGTTCTTTATTCCACCATTCCCTGCTCTTAATTCCATTTTTCCTCTTTTATTCCTGCTCTTACCCGCTTCTAGCTTTCTTTATTGCAATGTTATAAAAAGATTGAAAAAAATATTTTATATCTGTCTTAATGGGTGCTTTTTCATATTGTTCTAAGTATTTCATTTCAGAGGCAACAATTTCATCCATGGTTTTAGGCATATCAACATAGAATGGGGGAATTAGTCCAGGTTTTGTTTTAATACGTTTTTCTTGTAACTCCTTTGGATAAAGTCCAAAATAGTGCTTACTAAGTGGTCTTATTCCCACCAGCTTCATTTCGCCTCTAAAAAAGTTAATAAACATTGGTAATTCGTCTATCCAAAGTTTTCTAAATATTGCTCCCCAATATGTAATTCTAAAATCATTTTTCAGTTTACCACCCTCTTCAAGGTAGTTTCTATCAAAGACAAACTGTTGTAAATATTCTGAATATGGGTGCATTGTACGAAACTTATAAACAAAAATATCATCTCCATTTTTACCAACTCGTCTCATTTTAAACATTGGGCTATAAGATGGGTTTTGGTCTGTAGAAGGTGTTTTAACTTTTTTTGCAATAAAGGTTATAAAATTTTCCTCTTCATATAAGTTTAACACTTCAAAACCAGAATAATATAACCTGCCTAAACCCTCGGCTAACGAAATTGCTCTATTTTTCCCTTTTGTAACTGCAAAATAGAACTTTTTAATTATTGGCAATTTAGGAGAAACTCGATACCATAGAAAATCAGAAAAATAAATTACTTGAGCTAAAACTTTAGGATATTCTTTTAAATGTCTTTTATATCTATAACGCGTTGGTTCAAATTTGCCTATATAAATACCATCATTAATAAGTTTTTTGTTAAGGTTGATGAAATATTCATTTATTCTTCTTATATCATTTAACTCGTGAAGATTAATAAAGATTTCAGTTGAACTATTTTCTAAAACCGACACATTATAGGGATCTGAAGACCGTAAAACTGTTAGTTTATTAACATCAAATATATTTAAGTTAATGTTAACTGAAATAAATTCATAAAGAGATGGACAATCAGCTAAGTATGTTTTTTTAAGTTTATTCCTTAATTCAGTTGAGTGAAACTCCTCAGACTTATTAACTTATTCTACTTCTATACTATTTCCATTTTTTAATTCTTCAATTTCTAAATAAGTAGTTGCCTTTAAATACCTCAAATCTATTTCATCTGTTTTTTGAGGCCTAAATGAAAAATATCTAAAACTTTGGAAGACAAAAGACCATAATATATATAT
>JAQICK010000219.1 GCA_027858595.1 Melioribacteraceae bacterium | reverse complement strand
TCTTTTAGCCATTTTTTTGCTTTGGGATAACTTGGAACTTGGATAGAGAGAATATTCCAGAAATTTGTGGAGTGACTGCTTTCTATCAAGTGAACTAATTCGTGAGCTACTAAATATTCTAATACATACATTGGGGCTTTTACTATACGCCAATTAAAGATTATATTATTCTTTGGTGTGCATGATCCCCAACGGTATTTCATTTCGGATGTTTTACATCCATTATATTTTACGCCTAAATTAGAGGCATACTTTTGGGCTAATGGTTTTATTTTTTCTAATGCTTTTGCTAAATACCATTCTTTAAATAATTGGTTAGCATTTTTTTGATTAGACTTTGATATTGAGAAACTTTGATTAAAAATAATTCCCTCAAATTCTTCATCAACAACTAATAATTGATAATTTCTGCCAAGATATAATAATGACTCACCAGAGACAAACTCCTTTGCATTGAAATCTAAGGGATATTTCTGAGGATGATTTATTTTGTCCTTTAACCAACTTGTTTTTGATTGCATAATTTCTTAAATACTTTCTATTGAGAAACCTTCAGGAGAACGGACGATTAAAGACCTATCCCTTTCAACAGAAATGTTTAATGTTTTGCGTTTGCTATATTTTACTTTGTAACTAAGCTGCATCTATAAATCTTCAATTATTCTAAAGTGATTAGTCTTAGAGATTTCCATAATTCTTGAGATTAATTCTCGATATCTAAGAATTACATTTGGAATGTTACTAAAATCTGGTGAAAGTAAAAGTTCTTGTAATTCTCTTTTTAATTTTGCTTGTGCTGGTACGCTATCCCAAAATCCAGTTAGTTTTATTTCTTTAGAAACAAGATTAAAAATGTTTTGAGTTAAATCTACGTTTAGAGATATTTCGTCTTCTGTTAATTTTCTGTTGTCAAATAATTCAGATTTAAAGACTCTGAAAAATGGCATTTGTTTTTTACGATCAAGACCAAATGTTTCTTCTTTTTCTCTGTGTTTTATTTTTTCTCTAAGTTTTTCTAATTCTCTATAAATAGCACTCCAGTTATTTTTGAAGTTTTTGAGAATTTCCAGCAGTTCTTCGGCAAAAGATGCAAATAATTCTGGGTCTTCATCAATGTTGAGATTGATGTAATGACGAATTGCGTGTTCAACGGCTGCGGCTTTTGTTTCATCTCTCTTTTTTGCTTTAATATCTTTTTGAAAATCTTCTGCAATAATTGATATTGGTGCAATTGATTGTTCGATACCTTTTGATTTTAGGAACTCGTCTGCAATGCTTCTTAATTTTGGAGGAATTCCTTTCATGCTGAAATGGTTATCGCGGAAATGTGTGTTTGCTAAGATATTTATTTCAGTGAATGATTTCCAATCTTGGAAAAACTCTAAGGCTTCTTTTCTTGGTAAAACATTATTGAAACAAGTTGTAAGAGTTTTATAGAGTTTTATATAATCGTAACGAATATCTTCATCATAAAAAACGTCGTAGAAAGCGTCTATGTCTGTTAAATCATCTAATCCGTTTTTAGTTAAGAAACTCCTAATTTCATCATGTGCCTTTTGCAATTTGATAAGTTCTTCGTGCTCGTTTGATAAACATGAAAGAATGGAGCCGATTTTGTTTTGAACTATTGCATCCTCAGTTTCAGTTTGTGTTTCTAAAGCTCTTTTTAAGTGATGACCTACACCAACGTAATCTACAATAAAGCCTTTGTTCTTACCTTCGGGTCCAATGCGATTAACACGGGCTATTGCTTGAAGAAGATTGTGAGCCACAATAACTCTATCCAAATACAATACTTGTTCAATAGGAGCATCAAAGCCTGTAAGCAACATATTGTTAACAATTATAATACCCACCTTGCCATTAATCGATGCATCTTTTTCGTCAACTTGCCCGAATGGGAGTTTAAATCTTGCAATTCTATTCTTGTGATATTGACTATTTGAATATGCTTTTAAATGTGGTGCATCGTTATGACTACCAGAGATAACAACTGCCGTTTCTAATGTTTTTAATATTGGAATATCAATTTGAAGCGGATTATCTTTTTCTAATTCTGTAATTTTATTTTTGAGTGCTTCATCAATTGCACTTTTATAACGAGTTGCTGCCTCACGAGAATTTGCAACGATTTGAGCTTTAAATTTATTTGAAAAAATATTTTCGACGTAGTGAGTAACCATATTTATAGCTTTTGCCTTAATGGTATTTATATTATCCAGATATGCATCTCTTGAACCAAAGCCGAGAATTTTCAATCGCTCTGTTAGATTGTAGTCGCTAAAAACATCTGTAAATTTTTCATCCATTCCTTTTTTATCTGGAATTTCTGCATTATGGGTAAAGCCTTCGTAAACTATTTCTAAAGTTACGCCATCATCAATAGATTGACGCATGGTGTATTTATCAATATAATCTCTGTATTTTCTTTCAGTCTTTTCAGTTGGTGTTCCTGTAAAACCAATAGATGTAGCGTTTGGCATTGCTCTATCGAGGTTTGCGGCTAAGATGGAGAATTGTGAGCGATGAGCTTCATCAGTCATGACTAAAATGTTAGGACTTGTATTTAATTCGGGGAAAAGTTCTATGCCGCTAAGGTCCTCATTTTCTTGAAACTTGTGAATCATTGCCATAACTAAATCGGCATTATCATTCGATAATAATTCTTTTAAACTTTTACCGTCTGGATTGGCTTTAGGATTTATAAAGTTAGCTGTTTTTATTGTGGAGCCAGAACTTTGGCCAGTTTCTGCTAACTGGTCTTCCAATTGTGTGCGGTCGGTAACAAAAATTATTTTCCAAGACATCAGTTCGGGTTTAAGTTTCATTTCTCTAACCATAAACATCATGGTTAAAGATTTGCCTGAGCCTTGTGTATGCCAAATAATACCGCCTCTTTCTGTTGGGTTTTTGCCTTGGAGCAACCTTTTTGTTGCAAGCTTTACAGCTCTGAATTGTTGGTATCTTCCAACTATTTTTATCTTTTTACCTTTATCATCTATTGTGAAGATTGTAAAGACTTGAATAAGGTTAAGTAAGTTTTTCATATCCAACATACCAGCAACAAGACGTTGTTGGTCGTTAGGAGAAGATTGACCATGAATTAAGTCGTTTACATCTTTGGGGTATGGGTCAGTCCAGCGATAAAAATATTTGGGTGTATGTGTAGAGATTGTTCCAAATTTTGCTTCTGTGCGGGAAGTAGTAATAATAAATTGATTGTAATAGAATAGTTGTTTGTTACCTTCGCCAGGGTATCCTCTTTGTTCGGAGTAACGTAAAAGTTGGTCTATAGCTTCAGGAATAGGCTCTTTTACTTTCGGTGATTTTGCTTCTATAATTACGATTGGCAAACCATTTATGAATAAAACGACATCGGGAATAATATGATGGTCTGTGCCGGGAATTTTAATTTTGAATTGTGAAATAGCAGTAAAAATATTGTTCTCTACATTTTCGAAATCGATAAAGCGAATAGTAGGGCTTTGCTCACCTGTTTGTTCATTTTGTGAAACCGTTGTATTTTCTAATAAAAGATTTAGAACATGCTGATTGTTTTCTAATAAACTACTGTGAGAGAAAGTTGTAATTTTACGAATAACTTCATCTATTTGAGCATCTGTAAGAAAAGGATTTATTTTTTTAAGTGAAGCAGATAGTTTTGGAAATAATAGAACTTCTGAAAAAGATGTTCTAAAACTTTGCTCTGGTGTTTGTTGCATTTGAAGTTCTAAGACTTCGTTATCTGCATCGTTCCAACCGAGACCAATAAGTTGCTCTAATAGTGGCTTTTCTACTTGTGAGTATTCATCTAATTTTAGAGAGTTGCCTAAATTACCTCTGTATTTATCATCGTTGTTAAGAATCATTTGCTTCCTCTTTTAGTAATGATGTAACTCGTTTTTTGCCTGATAAAAGGTCTTGCATTAGGGCGGTTTTTATTGATTTGTTTTTTTTAAGTTGTTTATTATAATCATCAATAGTTAACTGGATTTTATCCAATTTGCTTTGGATTGCATCTTGCTCATTTCTGTGGGGAATTAAAACATAAATCTGTCTTAGATCAGCAATGTTAATATCAATAAATGTAGTACCCTTGATTAATAAATCCATTTGGTGCTCATTAGTTTTTGACTTAAGAAACCAAACTAAGAACCCATTGTTATATTCAACCGATGGACAAATTCTTGCAACTCCTCTTGTAGTGTTGCAACCAGTATATTCCTTCGAAACTAAATTAAAATCACCTACTGACGCACGGACATTACATACAATATCATTTGCCTCAAGTATGGTTCGTTTGTATCTATCTGATATTGTTTTTTTTGTTCTTAAAAGTTGACTAATGGGATTAATGCCATTTTCTTTTAAATCGATTGTTCTTAAAACTGGAATACCGTCTTCAATATGTTCAAAAGTTTGAACAATTCCATATGTGATTGTTGATGAGCGTTTGATACAATTGTTTAATCTTTTTACAGCCCACTCAACTGGTATTCTCCCTAACTCACTATCTTTGAACTCGTGGGTTTCTTCGTTGCGGATGTTGCCATTTTCGTCAATGCCTTTTGTTAGGAGGTCTTGCATTAAACCAGTTTTAATTCGGTTGTATTTGGCTATTAGCTTTTCGGTTTGCTCAATGGCTATATCTACTTTGGATAGTATTTCGGAAATTTTTTGTTGTTCTGTTTTGGATTTGGGTAGAATAAAGCTAAACTTTTTAATTGCCTTTTGTTGAATATTTGGTAGTCCAGAACCTACTCTCAAATCCATAATCAAATTCTGGCGACCTTTTAAAGCATAGAATAAGAACTCATTTTTGACTGTGCTTTTTAGTTCTCCTAAAGAATAACAATGTCCTCCACTCCAAAATTTAGTATCAATTAGATTCACAAAACCACATGAATTGCCACCTTCACTTATGGTAATTGTGTTTGCGTCTCTATTCCAGTTTTCTGTATATCCAGATGGAGATATACCTCCATTGATACAAGGGAAAGAACCAGAGTTTTGTAAATTTAGTTTATTTAATTGAACTCCTTTAGAAATATTACAAACATTGTTTAGTGTTTTTTCTACCCAGTCACTTGGTGTTTGTGTTTGATTCTCTACCATTTCTTAATCCAAATAATTTAATGCGGTTAGAAAATCATTTAATTCTTTCATAGTATCTTCTCTTTTGCTTTCTATGCTTTGAGCTGAAAGGAAGTATTTATCCCAAAGATTTTCGAAGGCAGAAACTAATGTTCTTTTTTCGGTATTAAGATAGCGTTGTAGTTGTGTATTAATAATATCGAAATGTTTTTTAAGAATTAGATTTTGAGATTCTTCTGTTGTAATAACTCCACCAATACTTATTGAAATAGACTCATAACTATCTAAATGATTTTGAATAATGAGTTTGTTTTTAAGTTGGGTATTATATTGTTTTGTGATTTCTTTGAAACTATTTTTTGCAACTGAAATAGCCTTTAGTTTTTCTGGATTTGATTTGTCTTTTTTGAGTTGCTTTTCAAGAGCAGTTGTTGAGTTTTTAATTTTATCGAAATTTGAAGAATCATTTAAGTCTGTTTTGAAGAAGGAAATAATTGATTCAATTTGATTATCATATTTTTCAAGTTCTGTATTGGCAATATTTAAAAGGTTGTTGCTGTTTGCTTTTTCATCCTCAGTGCCGTATCGTTTAATAATTAGCTTTAATTTTAACTCTGCTTGTTTTACTTTTAGAGAGTTTTTTAGTTCTTTGATTGAAGTCTCAAAATCTTTAATGATTTTATCAGCTTCCTCAAAAGGTTTAGCTTCTTCGGGTTTTAGTTTTTCGTTTAGCAGATAATCGATTTGGGTTTTAAGCTCCTTTTTAATAAGTGTTGCTGTAATTTTTACATCTTCTTCAGCTTCGTATTCTAATAGATTGGTAGCTTCCTCAATTGCTTCTTCCAAAGCTGATTCTTTTTCTGCCTGCTCTATTTCAATTGCTTCAATTTCAGTTTGTTCAACTTGAAAGAATTCGTTTATTAGATATTCATCAGGAATTAAACCAGCATCCCAACCGTTTTTCATAATTGTTTTAAGGTCGTATTTAATGCTATCCCACCAATTAACAAAAACACCAGATACTTGAAATTTATCTAAGACACCAACTGGAACGAATTTGTCTTTAATAGTTTGGAGTAGTTCTTTACGGACTGTTGGTAATAATTCTTGAGCATCTGCTTTATTGCCATTAGGAGCTAACTTAGAGAATTCTTCTTTAGCCAACTGCCACCAAGTTGTTAAGTGGTTTTCTAAATTGGATAAAGTTTCTTTAACGTTAGAATCGTTCTCTATATTGTTTTTAATTTCTGCTTTTTCGGATGATTCAAAGAGTTTATATAATTGGTTTTTATCTTTGAATAATTGATTGCCATCATAATTAAATTTTTTACAAATGCTGTTTTGAATGCACTCTATTTCGGTGATTGGAATGCCACCAATTAAATGAGCTTTCACATCTTCGGGTTCAGGCTCTGGAGTGTTATCTACATAACGCCTAATATTAAGGGTGAAATCGTTTTGAGCAATTGTATCTACATCAACTAATTTGGAATATTTTTCTTCTTCAATTTTATTCGTAAATACATAGTCTATTTTTTCAATATCCTCTGGTCTAAGATTATTTTGATTTTTACCTTCGGCAAATTCTTTATCGGCATTAATAAAGAAAACTTTGTTCTTTAGATTTTCGGGTTTGTTTTTATTTAAGATTATAATACATGCAGGGATCCCAGTTCCGTAAAAAAGTTGTGGTGGTAAACCTATTATTCCCTCGATAACATCTGCTTCTTTCTTAAGCATGGCTTCGCGAATCTCTTTCTCTTTACCACCTCTGAATAAAACACCGTGAGGCATAACAACAACAACTTTACCATTGTTTTTGCAACTTGCTAACATGTGTTGGACAAACATTAAGTCTGCCTTTTTGCCAGTTTCAGGAGCAAAGCCATAGGCGAAACGAGAAGTGTATTTCATTTCCGATCTGTTGTAGTTTTGTGAAAAAGGAGGATTTGCAATAACTCTATCGAACTGAGTAAGTTTACCTTCAGTTTCATTTAAAGGTTCTGTAAGTGTGTCGCCATATTCAATTTTGTATTTAGTAATGTTGTGAAGAATGATATTCATTTTGCAAATTGCTACAACAGTAGGGTCTAATTCTTGACCAAAAAGTTCTAAATCGTCTGCGTTTTGTCCTTGATCCTTAATGTAGCTATGTGATTGAATAAGCATACCGCCAGAACCAACGGTAGGGTCGTATATTGACATACCTTCTTGTGGTTGAAGTAGTTGAACTAAAAGACGAACAACTTTGTGAGGTGTATAGAACTGACCACCTTTCTTGCCGCTTTCATCTGCAAAGTGTTTAAGAAGATATTCGTAAGCAGCACCAAGTAGGTCTGGAAACTCGAAGTTTTCATTAACCAAAGGTGGGAACTCATTGAAGTGGTCTATCATATCTTTGAGGTCTTTGTTTTTTACAATCTGTTTGCCGTCCACTTCTTTATTAAAGTTTATACGTCCTTTGAAAACACCAGCTAAAGTTTCGGCGTTGGCTTCTTCAATAGCATCTAATGCTTTGTTTAGCATTTGACCGATATTATTTTGAAGGTGCTTTATTGGTGGTTGTTTAACATCGTTTTCATCATCAAAGCCTTCATTCCATCTTGCTCTTTGGGGGACAAAAAAGAGGTCTCCGTAAGTTTCTTTGTCATCCAAAATACCTTTTAAAGTTTCATCGTTAAGATGTGCATATTTGTTCTTTTTTAGTTCCTCTTTTGTTTGGTCGAAAACATCTGACATTCGTTTGAGGAATAACATTCCGAAGATAAACTCTTTGTATTCTGAGGCATCCATTTTGCCCCTTAATATATCAGCCGCTTTCATTAAAAAGCTTTCGAGTTGTGAGAGTTTAATGATGTTTTTTTTCATATAGTTATCAATCCTAATCCAGTTGAAGCCATTGGCGAGCCCAATTATTAATACTATTTAGAACAAAAGGGGTTGTTGATACCCTTGTTAAAGTATTTTAATGAGATGAAATACTTCCGTTAAAATAATGAAATTGTTTTTGGTATGCAAAGGGATGGCAATTATGATTTTAATGTTAAGAAATAGAAAAGAGTGCAAAAAATGAGAAAGATAACTGAAATTATAAAGAGTTGTACTCTAAGTTATTTGACTCGAAATTATTGACATTAAATAATTGAATTTATAACTTGTTAAAGTTTTTAATAGTAAAGTTTTATATAGAAAATATACTTGTTGAAAAAAGTAAGTTTTACCAAATATAAATAAATTTATAAATTACTAATTAGGGTCTCAGGGCAGGGTTTATGGGGCATAAGAGATACGGATATTTACCGAAAACAAAACGATGGTTAACTATTGTAGAGGAATTAGCTGAGTTACCTCAAGGTGATTTTGATGTAACCTCGATTGTAAACCACACGTTAAAAAATGTTCAATCCCGATTTAGTAGATTAGAAGAAGACCCCTCCATACATTCATCCTTTGAATTTCTTTTACAATTATCACATGCATTCCAACAAAATGACCCTATAAAATATTTAAAAGATAATGGAATTATTGAACATGATGAATTATCTGTGTTAAAATTAGGGCGTGCATTAAAAAAATATAAAAAAGATGATGCTGTCTCGCTGGAATACCAAACCTTTTCAAGACAAGCTGCAATAGATGCCTTAAACCAATGGTACAAAGCTAATTTGGATTCTGGGGTAAGTTTTTTCAATGAGGAAATAGATGATGAACGAGTATTCAGAAATATTGGAAAAGCTGGAGGATTTAGTGATTTAACCCGAGAATACTTTTCTAGCTTTACAGAAAGATATCTGAAATATTACTTAGAAAGAGAAGCATCGTCAGCAATAACAAATATTAACGAAAGAGAGCAGTTTAATGAGGGAATTAAAAGACATGTAAATGATATATCAAAACATGCTTTTGAAACAACTAAAATCACTCAATCATTCTCTGCTGCATGGTTTAATAAAAATGCAAGAGAATCTATTCCCACAGCGAAACAAATTAAAAAATTCCTATCATATGCTTTTAATAAAATGAAAGGTGAATTACTTAGAGAGGAATCTAAGTGATTAGGGATAATAAATATATTGTAGCTTGTAATGGAATAAAAGTAAAAGAGACAGAAGGAGAAGCCAATTATTTATATTTAGAGCATGACGCAACTAAAGAGGGTTGGAACACAAGAATTGAATTAGAAAACTTTGTAACAAGTGCATATAAAGTCAGCGATAGAGCAAAAGATTTATTAGAGATAGCTGGATATATTTTTGCTGCAGATAGAAAGAGTTCTAGAGGAGCAATAGATGCGGTTGAAATGCATAGTTGGAGCAGAGCATTTGAAATTCACATTCAAGTGAGAGATATAACATTTTGGGAACAACCAAAAATTAAAACGATGCTGAATGATGCTCTTAGCTATATGACAGGTGACAAAAGATATGATTTTGTTTTTTATAAAGCCAATGGTGACTTCCCGACAAGTATTTTTGATAATAAAGAATTTAGTATAGAACCAAGTGATAAATTAGAAGTAGTATTATATTCGGGTGGGTTGGATTCTTTGTCTGGAATAGTTGAGTTATTGGAAACTACTGATAAAGAGTTGTGCTTGATGAGTCATCAATCAGGAAACCCAAGTGTTGCAAATACACAAAATAGTTTATTCAAAGAAATAGATAAATTATATCCAGGACGATGTACGCATTATAAATATTATTGCGGATTATGTAGAAAGCGATCGGTTGATGAAACACAAAGAACGCGTTCATTTTTGTTTAACTCTATAGCATTTGCCTTGGCAACAACATATGGGATAAATGAAAATATCTTATTTGAAAATGGGGTTACTTCTTTCAATTTTGCTGAGACACAAGATATGATGAATAGTAGGGCTAGCAGAACTACACATCCCAAAACGTTAGGACTATTAATGGAACTGTTTTCGGAAATTAATGATGCTGAATATAAGGTTGAAAATAGATTTTACAATAAAACTAAGACCGATGTTGTTAACATATTAAACAAGTATAATAAACTGGATTTAGTGGATATTTCTGTTTCCTGTAGTGTATCTATGCTTCAAAGAACTAGTCATACTCATTGTGGAATTTGCTCACAATGTATTGATAGAAGATTTGCGGCATATTCTGCCGAAGTTGAACGATATGATGAGAATGGATTGTATGAGTTTGATTTTGTGAAAGATGATTTAGAGAATAGTATTCAAAAAAAGGCTTTAAGCGATTACATAAGAATGGCAAAAAAATATGCTGAACATAGTATAGATGGATTCTATGATGAATTCTTAGATGAGATTGTTGATATTGAGGAATACTTAGGGGGCAAAAGTGATGTAGAAAGAGTTAAAACCATATATGATATTTGCTTTAGACATGGAAAACAAGTAGAAAAAGCGTTAGACAGGATGAGAGAAAAAAATGATAGAACATTTACTAGTTTTAATCCAAATTCATTGTATGGTTTAATTTTGGGGATGAGAAATGATAGTAATATAATTGAATTAGTGCAGATAAAACAAAATGGTGAGACAAAACAAGAAATTCCCCATGGAGAATTAACAACAATTGTAGTACGTATTTATGAAAAAATTCTAGGTGAAGGAATTATTGAAAATAGTTTTGAAGAGACAAAGAAGAATAATGCAATCTCTAAAATAATTATTACTA
>JAQICK010000227.1 GCA_027858595.1 Melioribacteraceae bacterium | reverse complement strand
GATTTGACTCAATTTCTCTTTCTAATTGAACTAAATCGAGCGTGCTGTCAAGAAAATTTTTACCGAAATTATTTACAAAGTTAAGTTTTACAGGTGTCCCGTCAATGGTAAAAGAATTTATTTTATATCTTAAGTATGATAAATCATCACTGTTTTCTTTTAGACTTCTAGGAAGATTAAAATAGAACGTGTCAACTAAAGAGTTACCAATATTCCTCCATTTAATTATTTCTTTAACGTCAAAAGAATTATTATTAGCTACATACTCAATATCAAAATTGTATAAAGTTCTAACAGTATTATTTTGCCTCATACTACTAGCAGCTGTTTGGTAAATTTTTTCTTGAACTGAATTTTCAATCAACATTTCTGCGAGTATAGAAATGCCGGCTAGTATTAATAGCAACAATATAGATTTTAATATTTTCATTTATGGAAATGGCTCTTATTTAAAAAGACAAATTAAATAAATATATGATTTTCACAAAGGTTAATTTTTAATTTTAATATTAAAATTATTATTAATAAAATTGATGTTTTATAAAAAATCAGGCGTTTTAATTTGCAATTTTATAATTATTATTTAATCTTAGAAAGATTTTTATTTTAAGAAAGAGAGAGACAAGGATAAAAACAAATATGCAAAAGAATAGAGAACAGTGGAATTCAAAAATTGGTTTTATTCTCGCCGCAGCTGGTTCGGCAATTGGATTGGGAAATATATGGAAATTCCCATATATAGCTGGAGAATATGGTGGTGCATCATTTATTTTTATTTACCTTATTTGTATTGCTATCATTGGCTTGCCAGTTCTTATTGCAGAAATTCTAATTGGAAGAACCACGCACAGAAATCCTGTAGGTGCGTTCAAAGCATTAAGCCAATCCAAATTTTGGATTGGCGTTGGTGGAATGGGAGTTGTAAGTGGATTTCTCATTCTCTCTTTTTATGCTGTAATAGCTGGCTGGGCTATTGGTTATATTCTTGAAGCAGTTGTTGGAAACTTTGCACATTTTAATACTGGTTCGTTAGCGGCAGAACATTTCACTGATCTTGTTTCAGATGTTCCATGGATTCTTGGATACTTCACGTTATTTATGATTCTTACAATGCTCTTTGTTTATCTCGGCATTCAAAAAGGTATAGAGCGTGGAAGTAAAATTATGATGCCAATACTTCTTGTGTTGCTCGTAATTCTTATGGTTCGTGGTATAACTCTTGAAGGAGCTGATAAAGGACTAGAGTTTCTTCTATATCCAGACTGGAGTAAAATAAATGCACAGGCAATATTAGTTGCACTCGGGCATGCATTCTTTACGCTTAGCCTTGGAATGGGTGCAATGCTTACCTATGGAAGTTACATGTCTAAAAAAGATAGCGTCCTATCTGCTGCTTTACAAATAATTATTTTGGATACAGTAATTGCTCTCATTGCCGGAGTTGCAATTTTCACATCCGTCTTTGCTGTTGGGCTAGATCCTTCTGCAGGACCGGGATTAATTTTCCACACTATTCCTGCAGTATTTGCAAAAATGCCTGGTGGATATTTCTTCTCAATTCTGTTTTTTATTTTACTCAGTATTGCAGCACTTACTTCTGCAATTTCTTTGCTCGAAGTTGTTGTTGCATATTTTGTTGACGATCTTGGATGGAACAGAAAAAAGGCAACTATTGTAATGGGATTTGTTGTTTTTCTACTTGGCTTACCAAGTGCCTTATCATTTAATGTTCTTGCCGATTACACTCTATTTGGAAAAAACTTTTTTGATTTAGTCGATTTTCTTGCGTCAAATATTTTCCTCCCATTAGGTGGTTTTTTAATTGCAATTTTTGTTGGATATGTTTGGGGCTTTGACAAAGTTCTTACTAACCTTAGAGAAGGTGCCGAAGACCTATTTGATAATAATCCATTTATTATAACAACCTGGAAATTTTTCCTAAAATATTTATCCCCAATTTTAATATTCATTGTGCTTCTCCATTCGCTTGGAGTTATCGATTTAATTTTTAATTAAAAAGTTTGGACTTATGAAAAAATCAACTGCAGGTATACTTACTTTAATAATAATTTTCACCGTACTTATAATTGGTGGAGTTCCCTTCTTCGATACTGTTTGGTCATTCCCCGGAAATTTTGATTTCTTTAAAACTTTCCCCTCTGAGGATATTCCTCTTGGAATAATTCCTCTAATGATAATTGCCTTGATTGGAACCGGAGTTTTCATCAGTTTCAAATTGAACTTTCCGCAAGTGAAGCACTTCTTGCATGGAGTGAAAGTTACAATGGGAATTTACGATGACCCAAAAGATGAAGGAGATTTAAGTCATTTTAAAGCTTTATCAACTGCCTTATCAGCTACTGTTGGTATAGGAAATATTGCTGGTGTTGCTACAGCCCTTTATTATGGCGGTCCTGGAGCTTTATTTTGGATGTGGGTAACAGCTTTTTTTGGAACTGCTCTTAAATTTGCTGAGAGTACGCTTGGACATAAATACCGTGAAATACTTCCCGATGGCTCAACCGCTGGCGGACCGATGTACACAATTGAAAAAGGACTTGGTCCTAAATGGCGATGGATGGCAGTGGCTTTTGCAAGCTTTGCGATTATCTGTTCCTTTGCTACTGGTAATGCAATTCAATCGTTTACTGTTTCCGATCAAATATATTCTGAAGTAACTCAAATTTTTGGTACAACCGGATATTTCACTTTGAAGCACGAGATCTTTACTGGCTTTGAAGTATCACTTCAACAAGCTATAAACGGACTGATTCTTTCAGCTATTGTAGGTGCAGTAATTATTGGTGGCATTAAACGTATTGGTAATGTAACTGGTATCCTTTCTCCTTTCATGGCTGCTTTTTATGTTCTCTCTGCTGTCACAATTCTATTTGCATATCTTGGGGAAATTCTTCCAAGTTTTGGTTTAATATTTGAGATGGCTTTTAATCCTCCAGCGGAAATTGCTGGAGTCACCAGTGGAACATTTCTTGTTTTTATGAACACAATGCTATGGGGAATAAAACGCGGTCTCTATTCCAACGAAGCCGGACAAGGTAGTGCAGCCATTGCTCATTCTACTGCAAAGACAAAACACTCTGTCCGTGAAGGCTCCGTAGCAATGTTAGGACCTTTTATAGACACCATTACTGTATGTACTTTAACTGGATTAGTTATTATCGTTACTGGCGCTTGGCATCACACAGAATTTTATGTTCAACGTATCGATCCTGATTTTGCTGGTGCACTTTACAATTCCTCAATATTAACTTCATTTGCTTTTAAGGAAGGCTTAAGTTGGCTCTTCGATTATGGCGATAAAATAATTACTATTGGTGTGGTGTTATTTGCAATTTCAACAATGATTGGTTGGTCTTTCTACGGTGATAGAGCTACATATTATCTTTTTGGAAAGAAAATGATTCTTCCATACAAATGGATGTTTATTCTTTTTGTATTTATTGGTGCGATAGCCGAGTTAGAAGCAGTATGGGCATTTGGTGATGCAGCACTTGGATTTATGACATTCCCAAACTTGATTTCCATTATTTTACTTTCACCAATTCTAGTTAAAGAAATGAAAGAATATTTTTCTAAAGAGCATGTGCCGTATAAGGATAAGAAAAGTTAGTACTTATTTTAGATAAAGCTTCAAAAGAAGATAGTTTTTGTATTTTTTTGGAGTTTTATCTTTAATATTCCTCTTTCCAGATTCATGTTTAAAGCACACACCCCTTGATGCGGAAAAGCACCGCATCTTTCCCCTCTCGAGAGGGGATGTTTTGTGAATTGTAGCTTTTATTGCTCCACAATTCTATCCCGTTACATCGGGGAGAGGAAATGTTTTCGAATCACAGCCTTTAAAAAGTCCCCTCTTGAGAGGGGATTTAGGGGTGTGTGCTTTTCTTTAATAAAAGGTGTTTACAAATGGATGACTTTGCCAAGGAGTGTGTGCTTTTTAACTTGGCTTGTTATTTGTGTTTACACTTTTATTCACGATAATAAAATATTATCTTATAAATAATTGAATATTAAAACATTATTTATTAAGTTGTCCTTGTCGGGAATAATGATGTGGCTTTTTGGGCTTTTATTGGGCAATAGACATTTCCGGTTTACAATGAAAACAATAGGAAATAAAATGTATCTATTCTTTGACACAGAAACAACAGGTTTACCACAAAATTATAAAGCTCCAGTAACTGATTTGGATAATTGGCCAAGATTGATACAAATCGCATGGATTTTATGTGATGCAAATGGAACTCGAATAGAACAAGCCGACTATATTATCAAACCAGATAATTTCACAATTCCAATAGATGCAACAAATGTTCATGGTATTTCCACAGATCAAGCTATTATTGAAGGTGTAGAGCTAAATATAGTTTTAAATCAATTTAATGATTTAGTTACGCAAGCTGATTATTTAGTTGCACACAATATTAGTTTTGATGAAAAAATAGTAGGTGCTGAATTATTGAGAACAGCTATTGAAAGTGATTTTGAAAATAAACGAAAATTATGCACAATGCTATCTTCAACTGAGTATTGTGAACTACCTGGGAATTATGGTTACAAATGGCCAAAATTGTCAGAATTA
>JAQICK010000274.1 GCA_027858595.1 Melioribacteraceae bacterium | reverse complement strand
ACTCTTTTTTGTAATTTTCATCTGCGGTCTCCTTTCTTTTTAGAAGTTCATTTTTCCACCTTACTAATATAAGGTGCTAACTAATTAAAGAATGTGAGACCGTTTCTTAATTTACCGACGGACATTTAACTTTACAATAATATTCGCAGTTTTTTAAAATCAGTAACAAGTTGATTGTGTGATTTAAACTGTATTCCACTCCAACTGCAGTTCTTTGCAGCTTCAACGTATTCAGCTATATCGTCAATAAAGATATGGCTTTCAGAAGGTTCGTTTGTAAAACCCTCTACTGCTCTGAATATTTTCTCTTCTGGTTTTGTAGAACCTACTTCGTGAGATAGAATTAGCTTGTCGAAGTGTTTAAGAAACTCATATTTCTCCCATCCATATTTTTGATGAATGAAATTAGTGTTCGATAAAAGCACAAGTTTGTAATTCTGTTTTAATATCGGAAGAAGTGCTGTAGTCTCTTTGTTCTCAGTAAATAAATCTGCATAGATATGTTTTAAGTTTTTTTCTGAGATTTTGTTTTCTGTCCACTCAGTTAAGATTTGAATAAATTCATCATTACTCAATTCCCATTTTTCAAACTCTCTATGGATGTTGTAATTATCGTAATATATTTTAATGAACCTATCTCCAAGTCCGACATCAATTTTATTCATTGCTACAATTATTCTGTTGTAGTCAAAGGGGATGAGAACATTTCCTAAATCGAAAACTATTACTTTTATATCACTTTTCATTTTTTTTATTTCTTAGGGTATACTTCTTTTGTCAAAAGCATTATTAATCAATTCAACTAATTTTTTCTTCTTAATCATTTTCTTAATTTTTTCAACTGGAACCCAAAGCCGTTCTCTGAAATGATCCTCTTCCCATTTTGTATAAACTTTAGTTACTTCCATAGTATATACTTTTACATTGCAAGTTCCGCCCCACTTTTTATATTTATACGAGCCAACTTTTATTTCAGAAACAATGCCCCAAACTCCAGCTTCTTCAACTGATTCTTTTAATGCGGATTCTTGTGGAGTATGGTCGTCCTCTATAATCCCTTTTGGAATAGTCCAGTTTCCCTTGCGAGTGGTGATGAGTAAAACTTCAATTACATTTTTATATTTACGATATGGAATAACACCAGATTGATTAAATATTTTCATAGTTCACAATATTATTAAAATGAGAAAAGTAAAATTATTACCTATATTTTGAAAATAAAAATACTTTATTTTTTAATAACAGAGTAAAAAACATGAAACATCTTTATCTTATTCGTCATGCCAAGTCAAGTTGGGAAGACCAGAACCTTTCTGATCACGATAGACCTCTGAGCGATAGAGGTAGAAGAGATGCTCCTACTATTGGAGATGTTTTAAAATCTAAAAAAATCAAACCAGATATTGTAATATCCAGCACAGCAAGGCGTGCTTTCAAAACATCTAAAATATTTTCGGAAATTTTGGAATATCCAATCGAAAATATAGTTCTAGATTCTATAATCTACGAAGCAACAACACAAAATTTACTGAATATAATAAATAAAATTGATGATAAACACGAAGTAGCTCTTATCTTTGGACACAATCCAGGATTCACAGTACTAGCTAATTTATTAGGTGATAAATATATTGATAACATGCCCACCTGTGCAGTTGTAGAAATAGAGCTCAATGTTAATTCCTGGAAAGACGTTGAATCGGATGATGGGAAACTAATTAGTTTTGAATACCCAAAAAAATATGACTTTTAGATTATAGATAAAATAATAAATTTGTTCCTATTTCAAATAAATCATAATCCCAAATAAAACATCGATGTTTGATAATTCAATTTCATAATAATAATCTTCACCATACTCGGAATCCCCACTTAATTTTCCTCCCTGGTAGTGTCCAGTAATCTCAAAATCAACATTATTTGATACAAACATTGTTGTTCCAAATCCAATGTTGTATGCAAGACCATCGGCAGATATGTTTCGACCAAGTGTAAAAACATGTGGCTCAATGCTGTGGCCTTAATCAAATATAGAATTGTAGCTAGCATAACCAATTGAAAATTCTGGGAAAATTGCCCAACCTGTTCTTATAAAAGGGAAATAATAACGTGACCACAAACCTATAAAACCGAGCCTTTTATTTTCATTATATTGATCTAGGGAACCATAATTAGTTTCTGTCTCGCTTTCATTCCACTGAGCATCAAATCCGACAGAAAGATTATTTGTAACAAAACGTCCATTGCGTGAGCTAAAAGAAAAACCAAATCCATCGGTTTTTGCCGTATAGCCATTGCTAGAACTACTATAATCATCCCAACTAACATTTCCACTTAAACCACTACCCATCCACCTTGTGCAAAGGGAATAATGGTCTCCTGCGAAGTAATTTGTGAACTTAATAATAAAAGTAAAAGAGTATATATTCTTTTTAATAATTTTACAAAAATCATACTAACGGCTCTTATGTTTATTGAAAATTTGATTTGGAATATAGATGCAATATATTTGTATTTACATATGCATTTAAATTTTTTTAACTACTTCAAGCTAATAATATGTTCAGTATCTTTCATCAAAAAACTTAATATATAAAAGTAAAATTTTTGCATATCAAGATTTTGAAAATTATGAATAACAATATAATATGCTCGAAAATATAATTACGGTTTTACTCGTTGGCCTTATTGCCGGATTTCTTTTTGCAATGCCAATTGCAGGACCAATTAGTATTCTTATAACCTCCAATGCACTAAAGGGTAAGCTGCGGTTTTGCGTCCGGACTGCAATTGGAGCGTCCATTATCGAATTTCTATACGTGCTTGTTGCAGTTTACGGAATGACTTTGTTCTTTTCTTCTTACAGCAATTTCATTCCATATCTTTTAGGCGTTGGCTCCATATTTCTTTTTTTTGTTGGAACTAAAGTATTTTCAAGTAAACTGGAATTAGAAAGTATTGAAGAATCGGGGAACAAAATTAATAGCAGTATTGAGGAGAACAAAGGCGGATTGCGAGCAGGGCTAATAATTAATTTAACAAATCCCTCTCTATTTTTTGGGGTTTTAACATCATCTTTTATTGTCCTCTCATTTGCGTCTTCTGTAGGATTAAATACTGGAGGCTTGGAAATGTTAGTTCAAGAAAATGTTGTGTCAATTCAAGAACTTACTGGTGAAACCTTTGAAAGAATTGATTCAACATTTATCGATACTCCAAAGCCTACCCAGAATGTTGAGTCCTCATCTTACTCACTATTGTTAAGTCTAGTATATGCTGCCTCGTTAGGGACTGGTGGTTTTTTGTGGCTCTATATTTTAGCAAAGCTTCTAATTAAATACCGGACAAAAATAAAACTTTTATACATGCAAGTTATTATTCGGGGTCTAAGCTTCGTACTATTTGGAATAAGCTTATATCTTCTTTGGACGTCAACTAATATGCTAATAGTGCAATTTAGTTAGTGATATTAAATTATTTGTAACATAATAATTTCCTATTTTTACCAATTGAAAAAACAAAAAATTTAACAAAAGGGTTTATTGTGGAAAAAATTTATCTTGATCGAAATGAAAATAATTATGGACCTTCTCCAGAGTGCCTTGAAGCTGTAACGACGGTTACTTCAGATGTTTTTAGTATTTACTCAAACGCATATAAATCAGGATACAAAAGTGATTTATCCCAAAGACTCGCTGAGGAATTTAAAATTTCAGAAGACAGAGTTCTTCTCGGGTATGGTGCTGAGGATTTATTAAAGCAAGTTATTCAAACCTACTTAAAGAAAAAAAAGAAAAGTAAACTTCTTATCCCTGACCATTCATGGTGGTATTATAAAGAAATTGCAAATGAAGTTAAAGGAAAGAGCTGTGAATACCCACTGGTTGAAGGTAAGGATTCTTATGAATACGACATTGAAAAACTTTTAGAAATTTACAAAAATGAAAAACCAGATGTTGTATTCATAGCATCTCCAAACAATCCAACTGGTAATTCAATTTCACATGATGAGTTAATTTATCTATTGGATAGATTGGGCAACTCTTTTGTAGTTCTTGATGAAGCATATTGGTTTAGTAGTAATAACGAAAGGGCTACTGAGCTTGTAAATAAATATCCTAACCTAATTATCATAAGAACATTTTCTAAACTTTATGCACTTGCGGGAATAAGAGTTGGTTATGCTTTAGTTGGCTCCAAAATAAAACGAATGAAAAAACTTTCAAATCGATATTTAGGATACAATAGAATTTCAGAAAAAATTGCACTTGCAGCAATGAAATCTGTGGATTACTATAATGATATCGCAGAAAAAATGAGAAATGATAGAGATCTTTATTTTACTGAGCTAAATAAGATTGAAAATGTAAAAGTTTATAAGTCCGATGCAAATTTTGTTTTGGTGAAAATAGAAAAAGATTTAATGAGTCCGCTAAAAGAATTTCTTGTTGAGAAAGGACTAATAATTAAATTTATGGATGAAGAAATTGTCAACTCGCACATGCGAATCACAATTGGAACTCAAGAACAGAACAGAAAAGTAATTGAAGCAATAACAGAATTTTATAAGTCTTATACTCAATGAGTTGGTTCAAAGAATATAAATCTTCATTAAAATTGGTTGAGGTTGAAGAACTTTTGGATTTAATTTTTTACCGCCCTCTTGCATTTTTATTTGTTAAGGCTGTTTATAAAACCAATCTAACGCCTAATCAAATTACATCTATTGCTTTAATAGTTGGAATGATAGGTGGAGGATTTTATTTTTTTAATACTCATTATGCAATTTCAATTGGGGCAGTTCTACTAATAACATACGATGTTCTTGATTGCAGTGATGGAATGATTGCACGATTGAAAAAGAATGGAACATTCTTTGGCAGAATCTTAGACGGCATTGCAGATTATTTTGTTACGGTAACAGTCTATCTTGGAATTGGTTTTGGCTTTGCAAGTAACTCCGATGACCCTCTATTCTATTGGGTTTTGCTAATTCTTGCTGGTGCAAGCAATATAATTCATGCAGTAACCTTAGATTTTTACAGAAATAAATTTATGGATTATGCTTTTAACCGTGATGCCACTCTTGGTGAAAACTTAAAAGAGTTTGAAGCTGAATGGGCAAAGCTAAAAATATCCAAAGGTAAATATTTCCAAAAATTTGTTGTCTGGATTTACCTTAAATATTCATCTGCTCAACTAAAAGCCTCTGCTGGTAAAGATTCTTCCAACATAATAAAATATGAAAGGGATGATTATTTAAAGAAGAATAAAAGAATTTTACATCTCTGGACTTACCTTGGACCAACTACTGAATTAACGCTAATTATAGTTGCTTCGTTCTTTAATAGATTAGATTTATTTATGTGGACTATGGTTACAGTCGGTAATGTTTATGCACTTATTCTGTTTATAGTGCAAATTCAAATTAATAAAAAAATAAAATTAGAAAGTTCAGTTGGTTAAATAATATTAGTAGAGGATGCGGATGCCATCCTCAACAAAAAAATAAAACAAATAAAAAAGAAGAGATTTAATGAAAGCTGTTATACTTGCTGCTGGTGTTGCTTCACGATTAAGACCACTGACAAATAATACTCCAAAATGTTTACTTAAAGTTGGAGATAAATCAATACTTGAAAGAACAATTGATAATCTTGTGAAAAACAATATTTCTGAAATAATTGTTGTTACTGGTTTTCTAAGAGAAATGATTGAAGATTTTCTCACTCTAAATTATCCAAATCTTAATTTCACATTTATCTATAACGAAAAATATGATTCAACAAATAACATCTACTCTTTGTGGATGACTAAGAGTGATATACTTGGTTATGAAATGTTGCTTATGGATAGTGATATTGTTTTTGATAGCAGAATTATTGGGCGGTTACTTTCATCAGATTATGCTGATTGTTTAGCACTCCGTTCAGCAGAAGAATTAAGCGAAGAAGAAATTAAGTGTTTATTAAATGAAGACGGTAGCATAAAAAAAATTAGTAAAACTATAAATCCGCAAGAAGCAGTAGGGGAATCAATAGGGATTGAAAAATTCTCAAAAGCTCTGGTCCTAAGGTTGTTTACTATACTGGATAGAAAAATATTGGATGAAAAAGCAGTTAATGTTTTCTACGAAGCAGCATTTCAAGATGCAATGGATAGCGGAGCAAAGATATTTACAGTTGATGTTGAAGATTACAAATGTATGGAAATTGATACTGCAGAAGATTTCAAACTTGCAGAATTAGTTGCAAAAGATATGAGTTAAATATCATCAAACTATTAGTTTAATAAATTATGTAATACTCTTTTGCTTGTCTATAAAGAGTTGAAATAACTACTTTGAAAATTACAATTGTAGGAATTGCCAGTAACATTCCCCAAAAGCCAGCTATTATTGATCCTCCGGTAACGCCAATAACTACAACTAATGGATGTAGATTTACAGCTTTTCCTAAGACCAATGGTTGAAAAACTGCGTTATCTAAAAACTGTGCAGTTAAAACAACAATCAAAACTCCAACCAAAGGATTGTCTGGCATGAATGGAAGTATTGGATCAATTCCTTCTACAATCATAGCATAAAGCACTCCAGTTCCAAGCCCAATTATTGGTCCCAAAAATGGAATTGCATTTGAGATGCCTGCAATAATTCCAATTAAAATTGCGGCTTGTATTTTAAATCCAATAAAAAGAAGACCCAGAAAAATTGTTAAACCAACAAGCGATGATTGAAGCAACGTGCCACGTAAATAGTTTCCAATTGCTTTATCCACATTTGAAAAAGCGGCAAATGTCATTTCAAAATATCTGTTAGGAACTATACCCAAAAAGAAGTTTTTAATTTCTCCTTCGTCAATAAGTATAAAGATAAAAACGAAAGGAAGTATAACCCACGATGAAATTGCGTTTAAGAAAATAGCAATTTTGGATGTGGACTTTACACTTGTAACAAGAGGAAGCATTCCAGAATCAGTTGTTTTCTTTTCCTCAATTTCAGGTGCGGGCAATATTGGATGCTTTAAATTGTTGCTATAGAAAAACAGAACTCTTTCAGAAATAAGTGAGTTATCAATGTAGTTTTGAAATTCGGTTACTTCATTTTTGTCGAAAGCCAAAAACGAGTTTACACTTTTAAATATTTGGTTTAGCTCATCGCCCACCAAATCATCAATAATATTTCCTTTGCTTGAGAGATTTTCCTTGCCTAAAAATGCAAGAAAATTTTCATTCAATTTATATTGAAGTTGTATTCTTAATTCTAGTTCTTCTTTATCGGAGGGCAGTGCCGATACGATTCTTTGCCCAAGGACAAAAACTAAAAACGAAAAAGCACCCAATAAAATTATAATTGCAAAAGCTTTAGGAATGCCTTTGCGACGCAAATAATTTATGCCTGGTAGTGAAATGTATGCTGCTAAAGTTCCCATTAATACTGGAAGAACTAAGTCTTGCAAAGCAACTAATAAATAACCAAATACAATAAGAAAAAAGACGAATAATGAAAAATAGAAAATGCGAGACCTATTTAGTCGTTCATTATTTCTCATTTAATTTCCTCTTTAACTCATTCAATTCATTTTCCATTTGAATAAGTTGAACAGTAGTG
Source organism: Melioribacteraceae bacterium (assembly GCA_027858595.1). Taxonomy (GTDB): domain Bacteria; phylum Bacteroidota; class Ignavibacteria; order Ignavibacteriales; family Melioribacteraceae; genus 1-14-2-50-31-20. The sequence continues at coordinate 233 of JAQICK010000274.1, read as the reverse complement.
TCTTTCAAACGTTTCCCAGTTATTATGGCAAGATGCATCATAATATTTCCACCAATTTCTGGATGAGTTTCTAGTAACTTATTTAAGTCTTCTCTGAAAATTGCAATTGCTTTGGTGGGCTTTGAAACTAAAGCTCCTGCAGACCGAGGGGAGCTATCAAGCAAAGCTAATTCTCCAAAAATATCTCCCTTTTCTAAAAGAGCAAGTTCAACATAATCTTCATCCGAATTATG
>JAQICK010000165.1 GCA_027858595.1 Melioribacteraceae bacterium | reverse complement strand
TATAATTATTCAATAATATAAAATATTATTTAGGGCACTTTTTTGAATTCTGATAGATTAGATAATTTTATAAAAGTTAGATCTTTATTAGATATTGATGGAATTGGTATCATTACTTTACTACGACTAGTTCAAATTTTTGGTTCTATCAATAATATTTTCGATTCCGATCAAGAATCACTTATTTTTAAGGGAAGTATTAACTCAACTTTAGCTAATCGAATTAGTACAACTATTAATTCCCTCAATTCAACAAAAAACAAATTTAACCAGGAAATTATTACGCTCTCGAAACTTGGTGGAAAAATAGTGACTTACTGGGATATAGAATATCCACAGCAATTAAAAAACATCTACTATCCTCCACTTATTCTTTACATTCTTGGGAATTATAAGCAGGTAGATGAACAATCTATCTCAATTGTTGGAACTAGAAAATGTACTGACTATGGGAAATCAATCACAAATTATTTCTCAACAGCATTAGCTAAACAAAATATTACTATAGTTAGTGGTATGGCTAGAGGTGTCGATTCGATTGCACATAAATCAGCAATAAAAGCTAATGGAAGAACAATTGCAGTAATTGGATCAGGCTTAGATGTTATTTATCCTCCAGAAAATGGAAAACTCTTTAGCGAAATTATTGAAAACGGAGCTATCATTTCTGAATTTCCCCTTGAAACAAAGCCCGACGCTCAAAATTTTCCAAAAAGAAACAGAATAATTGCTGGTCTATCTTTAGGAACCCTTGTTGTTGAGACAAAGGAAAACGGCGGTGCGATGCAAACTGCAAAATTTGCACTTGATGAAAACAAGGAAGTATTTGCTATACCTGGCAATATTACAAGCGAGCAAAGTAATGGAACAAATATATTAATACAGAGAAATGGGGCTAAACTAGTTAGAGAGCCAGAAGATATTTTAGTTGAACTACAATTAAAACTACAACCCAAAATTGGCGAAAATATTCCAAAACCAAAACTTGACTTATCTTTATTTGAAGAAAAAATTTATCAAACCCTTAATAATATTCCAAAACAAGTTGATAAAATTGCATCCGAAACTACTTTATCAATTTCTGATACACTAGTAAACCTCTTATCCCTAGAGTTCAAAGGCTTAGTGCAACAACTTCCAGGCAAACTATTTAAAATAGTTTAACTTCCCTTTTGAGAATAGCCTTTTATGTTTTTCCAAAGTTGTTGTAATCTCTCTTTTAGATTTCTTTCCTGTCCATTTTCTGTTGGAAAATAATATTGAGATTTTTTCATTTCATCTGGAAAATAATTCTGTGCTGTAAAATTATTTTCAAAATCGTGAGGATATTTGTATTCCTTTCCATAACCAATTGATTTCATCAAGTTTGTTGGGGCATTTCTGAGATGAAGTGGAACTGCATAAAGAGGATTATTCTTTACATCTTGCTCTGCTTTTTTTACTGCAAGATAAGAGGAATTGCTCTTTGGAGACGAAGCGAGATAAGTAACACACTGAGATAAAATTATTCTAGCTTCTGGCATTCCAATTTTGTGAACGGCACTAAATGTTGCCTCTGCCAAAACAAGTCCGTTAGGTGAAGCATTACCAATATCCTCAGAGGCAAGAATTACTAGTCGTCGTGCTATGAATAAAGGATTTTCTCCACCTTCAAGCATCCTAGCCATCCAATAAAGTGCTGCATCTGGGTCACTTCCACGAATACTTTTAATAAATGCAGAAATAATATTGTAATGCTCTTCTCCATCTTTGTCATACGATACATTTTTTTGCTGAACAATATTTTCAATAACTTCTTTAGTAATATCAATAATATCATTGTTTAGCAAAAACTTAACAGAATCTTCCAAAACATTTAGGAGAATTCTTGAATCTCCACCTGATACATAAATAAGAAAATTTTCATCAATTGATTTAATAGGAAGTGTTTTCAGAAATTCATCATCAGTTATTGCTCTTTTTATTATTGCTTTTAAATCATCGGCAGATAGTTCTTCGAGAATATATACACGGGCTCTTGACCTGAGAGCTGGAATTACTTCAAAAGATGGATTTTCTGTTGTAGCACCTATTAATGTAATTTCACCAGATTCAACAGAATTTAGCAGAGCATCCTGTTGCGATTTATTAAAACGGTGAATTTCATCAATAAAAAGAATTGTTTTTTTATTGTAAAGTAAATTCTGCTTGGCAATTTTTATTACCTCACGAACATCCTTAACTCCAGAAGAAACTGCATTAATTTGAAAATATTCTGAAGAAGTTTTTTCAGAAATAATTTTTGCAAGAGTTGTTTTGCCTGTTCCAGGAGGGCCCCAAAATATCATTGAACTAATTGAATCATTTTCAATCATAGTTCTAATTGGATTTCCCTCGCCAACTAGTTTTTTTTGTCCGAAAAAAGTTTCTAAGGAATCAGGACGAATCCGCTCCGATAAAGGTATTTGTGGTATTTTAAATGAGTTATTCAAAATAAGTTATTGCTTATTAATTCTTACTGGTATTTCGTCTTCATATTTCATGCGATATCTATCACGAGCTACTTGTTCAATTTTAACATCACTATTTTCTAAAGAATCTATTTCGGAATTAAGTTTTTCAATTTGGAACTTAGTAGATTCAATCTTTTCATTCAACTCTTTGATTTCGGTTTTAAGACTGAAATACTTTATGACGCCGTTATCATTGACGAAAAGAAGTGTGATAGCAATTATTGCAAAAATTATATAAACTATTTTTAATGTTTTATCTTTTGTCATAAATCATTTAGCGAGGTTTTAATAATTCTATCAATCAGTTCTTCAAAAGAAATTCCAGCAGCTTTTGCAGATTTAGGTAGTAAACTTGTGCTAGTTAAACCAGGTAAAGTATTTATTTCAAGACAATATGGATTGTAATCTTTATCCAATCTAAAATCTATTCGTCCGTAGTTTTGGCATCCAACAGAATTATATGCCAATAGTGATTGGCTTTGCAACAACTCGCTTACCTCTTTTGGAAATTTTGCCGGCACCTCGTATTCACTCATGCCGTCGGTGTATTTACATTCGTAATCGTAATAGGAATGTTTTGGCTTTATTTCTAATACTGGTAAGACTTGATTACCAATAATTCCAACAGTTACTTCATATCCGCCAATATATTGCTCTATTAATATGTTTTTTGAGAACTGAAAAGCTAGCGAAATTCCATCTTCTAATTCGATGTAGTCTTTACAAATAGAAAGTCCAATTGCTGAACCTTGATCATTAGGTTTAACCACAACGGGAAATTTAAGTTTTTTGGAAATTGTATCTTTTAATTGTTCAAAAATAAAACTGCTTTTTTCAACAAATAGCCAATCTGCAGTTGAAACACCACTCTGTTTAATTATACTTTTGGTAATGTGTTTATCCATAGATGCAGCAGAAGCTAAAATTCCAGAACCTGTGTATGGAATTTTTTTAAATTCCAATAACGATTGAACTTTTCCATCTTCTCCCCAACTGCCATGCAAAGCATTAAACACAACATCCACATCTTCAAAATAATTTGAGTTTATTGCGTCAATATAATTTGATGATAAAATAGGAGAACTATCACACTCAGCAAAATATTCGCTTTCAGTTTGCGGCTGATTTTTGCCATAAGCTGGATCAATTAAGACTATATTGTAATCTAAACTCCTCAGTGCTTTTAAAACTCCTTGAGCTGAGTGTTTTGAAACAGCTCTTTCAGGAGAAGCACCACCTAATAATAATCCAACAGTTATTTCACTATTTAACATTTATGCTATAACCTTATTCTTTTATCAACTTTAATTCCGTAAGTTTCCTCAGCAATCGAATAGAGTTCATTTATTTCTTTACCCGATAGTTTTTTAAGTTTCCCCATAGATTCAGCAACAAATAAAGTTTTAGAAACATGCTCTAATTTCTCCATTCGGTAATATGCTAACTCCAAACTCTCGCCTACAGCTACAGCACCGTGATTGGATAATAGGAAAACATTTGCATATTTAACAAAAGGTTCTAACGAATCAGCAAGCCCGGCTGTTGATGGAGTGGCATATTTACAAATTGGTATTTTGCCTAATGTTAATATCACTTCTGGAAAAACATCATTTGGGAACTCATCTCTTGATGATGCAATTGCAGTTGAGTAAACAGGATGACAATGAATAACCGACTTTATTTCTGTTCTATTGTTATAAACCTTAAGATGGAGTTTAGCTTCGGTAGTAACTTTTCCATTACCTTCAATTAAATTTCCATTATTATCTATTGTTAAAATATCCTTTTCTGTAACATTTCCTTTGTTAACACCAGAACGAGTTATTAATATTTTATTCTCGTTAAGCCTAACTGAAAGGTTTCCATCAAAACCAGAAACATAACCTTTGTCATAAACTTTATGACAAAACTTTACCAGTTCTTCTTTAAGACTCATTTTTTTTCGAGCTCTTCGATTAATTTCATATTTACTAATCCATCATAACCAGTAATAAGGGGAAGTTCTTCTTTTAGAAAAGCTCTTTGAACATCACGCAATAGATATAATTGTCTATTGGCTCTTCTTCTAAATGCTTTTCGTCCCTCATTCTTCAAGCTAATTGTCATTTTAGATGCTGCGTGTCTTTGACCAATCATTTTATCAATGATAATTGTTCCTTTGTGTCCAAGAATTTCAATTCTATTAACTGGTTCACTTACATTGAATGAAACATTAAAATCGCCATAAGCTCCACTCTCAAATTTCACTACAGCAGTCGCAAAATCATCTACATTGCTTTTATAAATTACGTTATCTACAAATCCTGTTATCTCACTAATTTCTCCACCCAGATACCGCAATAAATCAATTATGTGAGTTCCCAAATCGCGTAAAGCTCCGCCACCACTCTTCTCTAAATCAAATCTGAAATTATCATTAGGTTTGTAATCATAATTAAATTTAGCTGATATTGAGACTATCTTTCCAAGTAAATTATTATCTATAAATTCTTTTGTTTTTTTGATTATTGGATGATGTCTAAAAACATAATTTACTGTCAAAATTACTTTATTCTCCACACAAACATCAACCATTTCTTGAGCTTGATCTGCAGTTATTGAAAGTGGTTTTTCACAAAGGATATGTTTCCCAGCTTTTGCGGCTAGTATAACCTGTTGATAGTGATCAGAATTTTTACTGGAAATATACACTGCATCAATATTACTATTTAGAAATGCTTGATAATCATCAAAACTATTATCTGCATTAAATTTTTGCTTAATAAATTCTGCTCTTTTTTTATTTGAACTATAAACAGAAATTAATTTGCTCTTTTTAAGATTCTGAAA
>JAQICK010000181.1 GCA_027858595.1 Melioribacteraceae bacterium | reverse complement strand
ATATTTTTATCCGATTCAGCAATACGTATTGCCATTTTATGAAATATTGGTGCAGCAACTCTTCCACCATATTTTCCAATTTTAGGCGACTTCACTATAATCAACGAAATATATTCAGGATTATCTGCAGGAAAAAATCCAACAAATGAAGAGTTGTAATCACTACTTGAATATTTATTATCAATCAACCTTTGAGAAGTTCCAGTTTTGCCTGCTACTTGCACATTAGGCAATTGTGCCTCAATTCCAGTTCCGTTTTCAACCGCATCTTTCATCATTTCAATAACTTGCTTTGATGTTTTTTCTGAAATTACATTTCTTATTTTATTTCTAGAAAATTCCTCAATTGTATAACCATTAGCTTCTTTTATTGTCTTGATGATACATGGTTGTAATAAATCTCCGCCATTTACTAATGCACAATAAGCTGTTATCAATTGAATTGGTGTTACTCCAATTTCATATCCAAATGAAATAAAGTTTTTTGAAATTTTGGAATATCGCTTGGGCTTTTTCAAAAGTCCTGCTGCTTCGCCAGGTAAATTGATTGAGGTTAAATTTCCAAATCCATAATCGCGTAAATATTTGTAGAATGTATTATCATCAATTCTATTACTTAATTTTGCCATGCCCACATTGCTAGAATGAGAAATAATTCCACTAGATGTTAGTCGTTCGTATTCGTGCGTGTCTTTAATAGTTACACCGTGTACTTTGTATTTACCATTTTCAGTATTTATAACTTCGCTTGGCTGAGTTAATTCTTCCTCAAGAAGTATTGACATCACCAAAGGTTTTAATGTAGATCCAGGTTCATACGTATCCGTAATTGCTCTATTTCGCCTCTCCAAATTGGAATAAAGATTATAATTGGCAGGGTCATAATCTGGTTGATTTGTCCAAGCTAATATTTCTCCCGTATTCGGATTCATAATAATACCAACAGCAGACTCACCTTTATATTTTTTTAATCCTTTATTAACTTCTTCTTCAAGAATAGTTTGATAATTCTTGTTAATCGTCAATTCAATACTTCTTCCAGAAACAGGCTCAACTGAAAACTTTTGATTTACAGTAACTATCCTGCCTTTCACATCGTTCTCAATATATTTATACCCATCAACCCCTGTTAAATCTTTATTGAACTGCTTTTCAACGCCAGATATACCAGCTAATTTTGTGTCAGCAAAACCAAGAATGTGCGAAGCTAAGCTTCCGTATGGATAAACTCTCGAGTAATCCTCAACTTGAAAATATCCACTAACTATATAATCGCTCAACTGCAAAATTTTATCTTTCGATGCCTTTTTTTCTATACAAATATTTTTACTTGCACTATTTAGTTTTTCCAAATAATGTTTTTCGCTTTTTCCAAAAAGAGAGGAAAATCGTTTTGCAATTTTTTCTTTCTCCTTTGTGTTGGTCATTCTAGTATCAACAAATAATGAAACATCATTCTTGGTATATGCTAGCAACTCACCATTTCTATCTTTAATTACACCGCGTTCAGCTTTAATTTTTACAGACTTATTTTGTTGTCTATCAGCAATTTTAGAATACTTTTCATGTTGAGTAACCTGAATAGAGAATAATCTTCCTATTAGTACTATTAGTACTACAAAAACAATTAAAATTATTAGAATCACTCGAGAATTATTCATACTTACTATCTACAATCCTTTGAATTTGGTTTATTCTAAGTTTACTTACAAAAATGTTCTCAACTGAACTATTAATTCTGACCATTCCTAACCGGTTTTTAGCAATTTCGACTATTATATCTTCTGCTGATAATTTTTGAACATTTACTAATTTATCTTCAAGTTGATTTAGCAAATTCTCAACTTTTTTCTCTTTCTGATAAATTTCCTTATTTAAAAGTTTTATTTCTGATTGTAGAAAAAGAAAACCAAAAATAAGAGCAACTGATGGAAGCAAAACATACAGCACTAAATTTGCTACTGAGCCTTTACTATCGTTCTTTTTAGATTTTCTTCTCTTCGTCATATTTTTTCAGCCACACGTAATTTTGCACTGCGTGATCGTTTATTGTTTTTAATCTCATCATTACTTGGAATAATTGGTTTACGTGTAATAATTTTCAATACTGGCTCTGTGTTGCAAACGCAAACCGGATACTCTGGTGGACAAATACAATCTTTAGTTTTCTCTTTGAAGAAATTCTTTACTATTCTATCTTCTAAAGAATGAAACGTAATTACTGCAATCCTTCCTTTTTTATTAAGAACAGATACTGCTTTTTCCAAAAATTCTTCTAACTCATCAAGTTCATTATTCACAAATATTCTTAAAGCCTGAAAAATTCTAGAAAGAGTTTTTACTAAAAATTTTTCTGGCGTAAATTCTTCAATAATTCCTTTCAGTTGTCCAGTAGTCATTATTTTATTACTTAATCTGAAATTACAAATAGCATTGGCGATTTTTTTAGAATTTCTTTCTTCACCATACTTAAAGAAAACATCCACCATTTCGCTTTCAGAAATTTTGTTTAAATAAAATGATGCGGGTTCACCTTTCGATTTATCCATTCTAAGATCAAGTTGCACATCTTCACGAAATGTAAATCCCGATTCTTTATTATCTAACTGAAAGGATGAAACGCCGAGATCGACAAAAATGCCATCATATTTTTCAATGAACGAAATATTAGATACATCTATGATATTAGTAAAACTCGCATTAAAGAGCTCTACTCTGTTATCATCTTTAAATTTATTTTTGCAATGCTCGTAAGCATTAATGTCTTTGTCTGTTCCGATAAATCTGGCTTTATCGTTTAGATTTGATAAAATAAACTCGGAATGTCCCCCAAACCCGATTGTCCCTTCAAAATACAAACCCGATTTATCGGTAACTAAACTCTCGATACTTTCATTTAATAATACGGGCGTATGATGATTCATCTGTCCACAATTTTAATTTTTGTCAGATAGAACTCATTCCGATGCATTGGAATTAGTTTCATTTTATCACATTTTCATTACTTCTTTGGCTATTGTTTCGTCTGGTTCCTCAATTTCATTTAGATATTCTTCATATAATTTAGGGTTCCATACTTCTATGTATTTGTTCATTCCAAGAATAATTACATCCTTTTCAATCTCGGCAAAATCAATTAATTTTTTTGGAACTAATAATCGAGATTGGGTATCAAACTGGTCCTCAGCGGCGGATGGCAAAAAGAGTCTCAAAAATTTTGTGTCTTCTGGGTTAAAACTATTTAGCCTATCCATTTTACTATCAAGAAGTTCTCTCCAATAATTCATTGGATAAATATTAATACATTTTAATGAGCCTCTTGTAAGAACAAAAGTATCATTAGCATCAGGATTAACAAACTTCCTTAATTTTGCTGGAATTGAAATTCTTCCCTTTGCATCAATCGAATAATTAAAACTTCCTAAAAACATAGCTTTTTCAAATTGTTTTTGACATTCTAAGGGAAAGTTAAACATTCTCTCCCACTAGTACCCAAAATAACTCTTTTTATAGGGTAAAGTCAAGTAATTTTTAACTTTTATTTCTGTTAAAATAAGTTGAGGAATGAAGTTATAGAGATTAATAAATCAGATGAGATAATTATTTATTCTTAAGTAAATAGATTGTTAAATTTAAAATAAATAACGAGGGATACAAAAATGAGCCAACTACCAGAGTCGAACTGGTGACCTACTCATTACGAATGAGTTGCTCTACCAACTGAGCTAAGTTGGCTTGTAGAGACAATAAATGAGCATACAAACGTACACCCATTTATTAAAATTGAATACAAACTAAAAGATTAAATTTTCTTTTTGTGTCTATTTTTTCTCAATCTTTTCTTTCTCTTATGAGTTGCCATTTTATGACGCTTTTTTTTCTTTCCACTAGGCATAACGCTTTCTCCTTTAGTGATTATCTAATAAATTTTGTGCTTTAATTCCTATATCAGAATTAGGATCTATTTTAACTGCTTTTTCTAAATACTCTTTTGACTTATTCAAATCCCCTTTTGCAGAGTTTACAATTCCCAAGTTAAAATGAGCAATTTGATGTTGTGGATTTATAGAAATTCCTCTTTCCATAGTTTTTATGGCAGAGTCATAATTTCCAAGTTGGAAATAACAAACGCCCATATCAACTACTACATCAGCATTGTTCGGAATTTTCTCTAAATATTTATTATAATTTTCGATTGCTTTCGCGAAAAATCCAGAATCATTCAACAAATGAGATAAATTTAGTAAAGAATTTAAATCATCTGGATTATTCTTAAACTGTTCTTCTAAAGCTCTAATATCATTCAATGCGTTTAAATCGGCACTACCGTGATTATGATCTACGTTCTCAGTATTATTTACAGTTTTTACTGAGCTAACCGCAAGTGCTTCAAATGTACCAGTGGCATAAAGGATAATCATTCCAATAAAAGCTAAAAGGATTAAAAAATAAACCATTTTAGTCAGGCTTATTTCTTTTTGAAAATTCGGTGTTTCCTTTTTCACTAAGAAATCCTCTCTTTCTGTTTCATGCCTTTATCAACAGCACTTTTAAAATCTTTTGAAAATTTGAATGTCGGAACGTAATGTTCGTCAACAAAAACTTTTTCACCTGTTCTAGGATTTCTTGCATATCTGGAATTTTTCTTTTTTACTCTATAACTTCCAAATCCTCTAATTTCAATTCCATTTCCATCACGTAATGACTGAATAACTGTATTTAGGAACCCTTCAATAATTGCTTCTGTTTCTAGCTTTGTTAATCCAGTACCATCAGCAACTCTTTCCACTATATCAGCTTTGGTCATACCAATTCCTTATTACTTATTCTATAAAATATATATTAGAGCTTCGTAAGTTATTAAAATGCTTTTAAATTTCAAAGCACTATTTGGGATAAGTTTTTGTTTATAAATAGGTTAGAGCATGCAACAGAAGAATGGATTTATAATAATACAGAAATGTGATTAAAATTCCGTAA
>JAQICK010000402.1 GCA_027858595.1 Melioribacteraceae bacterium | reverse complement strand
ATATATAGAGCATGTCTTATTAATTAATGAGTACCTGATTTGACCAATTGGTGGATTTTTTGAATTGCAATTTCTTGAGTGTAAAATTCCTTTAAATTTTTAAACGATTTAACTTGAAGCCACGAGAAAACTCCGAAAACAAGTAATCCACCAACTCTATAATATAAAGCATCATTCTGATACTCCAATGTTCCAATTTGAAACACCCCGAGCATATCTAAAACAAGGATTAGTGCAGATATATTTAATGGTACTTTCTGTAAATAGGTCTTAGGTCTTCTTTCCGATTTTGTTACTGCTTTTTTTAATCCACCCTTTGCTGCTGAAGAATTTGCAACAATTGACAAGAGTAACCCAATACCAGCTATTATATTTATTGCATCCATAAGCCAAATAACTATTTTTACTTTTTAAAATTATTATTACAAGATAATAAAATCTGACAAAACAAATTATAGTAGCATAAGTTATATTTACCTGTTACATTTACCAACAAGCATATATTCTGTTTTTTAAGTTCTTATTATTTAAGACTAATAGTTACGAATAATAGCTGGCGTGATATTTGCTTAACTTACACAAACAAAGGTGAAGAAGGAAAATGGGAACTGGACAAATGTTAATAACTCTTGCAGCCTTAGTGCTACTTTCGCTAGTGGTTCTTAGAGTTACCAATAGTTTTCTAAATACAAGTAGTGTTTTAATGGAAACTAAATTTGGAGTGCTTGGTGTTTCTCTTGCAACTTCAATGTTAGAAGAGGCAATGGGAAAATCATTTGATGAAAACACTGCGGATAGTGGTGTAGCATATGTATATACCGATTTATCTACACCTGGCACAGATGGAGAAACATATCCTGATTTTAATGACTTTGATGATTTTAATAATTTATCTTTCAGCACTTATGATACCACTATTGAACATAATCGTTTTGCACGTATGTACTCTGCTGAATATTTAGTTTCTTGCCAAGTTGGGTATATTACCCCAACGAATCCTGAGGTTTTTTCTGCCACAAAGACATGGCATAAAAAAATGATTGTTAGGGTTACAACGCCCTCGACAACAGATACAATAGAAATGTCAACTATTTATAGCTATTTTTATTATAGGTAACAAAAATGGGTTTTAGTACATTAATAGACATATTAGGTTCAGTAATGATTGGCGGAGTCCTTCTTCTTATTTTATTAAGATTAAACGATTCTGCCGTACAAAATTCATTTCAATACAATGGCGAAATGATTGTACAAAGAAATTTGGTTGAAATAGTTCAATTATTAGAATATGATTTTAGAAAAATTGGTTATTGTAAGGATTGGGTAAACTTTCCTGACCCAACGAAAGCAATACTTGTTGCTGATAGCACAAGTATTATTTTTCTAACTGATGTGGATAGTGATAAATTCATGGATACTCTTTCATATTCTATTGGTTCAACTGATGAATTATTACAAACACCTAACCCCAATGATATAATGCTTTATCGGCAAGTAAACAATTCCCCAAGAATAACTTCTAACTTAGGTGTTACTCTCTTTAGATTAACATATTTTGACTCTTTTGGGGTCGAGATTCCATTTCCAATTACGATTACAAGTAAAATACATACAATGCAGATAGATCTTATTGTTGAAGATGTTGCTGCATATAACCAAGAATATAATAGAGTTTTTTGGCGACAAATTAGATTAGCCGCACGAAATTTAAATAATAGATAGGAGTTTATCATGGGTGGAAAAGGTGCAATTTTATTAGTACTAGCATTTAGTACCTTATTTTTAACATTTGGCCATAGGTTTAATTGGCTAGCAACAGATTCAGTTGATAATTTGTCACATTATTATATATCAACCAAAGCTCATAGTATTGCTGTAAGTGCTGCCAATATGGCCGCAAGCGAAGTCTTTATGGATAAAACTTGGGATGTTGGATACGAAGATATAGCATATGATGGTGGTACATATACAGTTTACATTAGTAATCCAACCGTTTCAACAACAACTTCCACCTCTAGCAATAGTGGTAAAGGTCGTAGCCCTGTTGCAAAACCTGCAATATGTCATATTCCTCCAGGCAATCCTTCAGCACAAAAAACACTTTATGTTGGTGCTTCTGCTGTTGCTGCACATATAGCACATGGTGACTTTATAGGAACATGTGATGGATCAGTAGCAAGTAACGATATGGTAACTATTGTTTCGCAAGGAACATATGGAGATACAACAGTAACTGTTTACGTTGACTTACGAGGAAGTAATTTTGCAAAATTTGGAAATTTTTATGAAAGTATGGGTGCATACCCTGCTACTGGCGATACTTTTAGTGGTCCTTTTCATGTTAACTCAAAGCTAACAACTTATGGTACTCCTGTGTTTTTAGGTAAAGTAACAGCAAAAAATGGACTTAAGAAAAGAGGTTCGCCGAAGAAGCCAGAATTTAATTCAGGTTTTGAATCTGGTATTGATATACCTTTAGAGTTTGACACAACTGGAATGAGATCTGCTGCAACAGATAATGGAAAAGTATTTAAAGATTCAACTGGTGCCGCACAAGGGATAGATGTTTCTTTCGATTTTCTAGCTAGTGGGAATGTAAAATATAGTGAAAGAATTGGTGCTGGAACTTGGACGACTCAAAAAGTAGTTCCACTTTCAACTCTTGCTCCTAACGGAGTTATTTATGTGGAGAAAGGAAATGTGTTTGTTAAAGGAACACTTAATGGTAGAGCAACTATTGTTGCAAGTAAACGTGGAGATGCTGCAAGAGGCAACATCTATCAAACTGATGACATAACGTATGCAGACGAGCCAAGTACAAATCCAAATTCGGATGATATGTTAGGTTTAGTTGCCGAGCAAAATATTAGACTGCAACATAACTCCGATACAGTTGGGGATGATATTATAACTATGGCTTCTATGTTTGCACTAAATGGAAATGTAGGACCCGAAACCGCATTAATTAATGATCCGTCCCTAAATAGATGGATTATAACTGGTGGAATAATCGCAAATGGCATTAGGTACACTGCAAATTATTCAGGAAGTACTCCAACTAGCGGATATAAATTTGTTCATCATTTTGATGATAGATTTATGACAACCGTACCACCATATTTCCCTCATACACAAAATTTTGAAATAGTATCTTGGTACGAATAATTTAATAAAATAATGGTGTAATTATTACATAGATTTTTATTCTATGTAATAATTACACTTTTTGCTAATCCTTTCTTCTATTCTAGGCTAAAAACCTCACAAAATTTTTAGCACAATAATTGTATTCTCCTTCATTAAACTATGGAATCTGCTATGGGAACTGGACAAATGATGATTACTTTGGCCGCAATTATTCTTCTATCGTTAGTAATTTTAAGAGTTACTACTAATTTTCTTTCTACAGAAGATGTATTAATGGAATCCAAATTTGGAGTTTTAGGAATTTCCCTTGCTACTTCAATGATGGAAGAAGCTACAGGAAAATCTTTTGACGAAGAATCGGATAGTGGTACAATTTTAACACTTACCGATCTAGCAGCGATAGGACCCGATGCAGGAGAAGTTTACCCATTTTTTGATGATTTTGATGACTATGATGGCCTTGTTAAAATAGATTCATCCATGCCATCAGCCATCTACAAAATAGAATGTGATGTTAATTTTGTAACTCCTACAAATCTTGATGGTTATTCAGCAGCAAAAACTTGGCATAAAAAATTACAATTAAAGGTTTCAACAGAATCAAGTAAAGATACAATTGAAATGGAAACAATATATAGTTATTTCTTTTATAGGTAATCAAAATGGGATATAGTACAATAATAGACATATTAGGCTCAATAATGATTGGAGGTATGCTGCTTTTAATCCTCTTACGTTTAAATGATGCTGCCGTTTCTAATTCATTTCAATATAATGGTGAACTAATTATTCAAAAAAATTTGGTCGAAGTGGTTTCTTTACTTGAATTTGATTTACGTAAAATTGGATATTGTGCCGATTGGACAGCTCTTCCGAATCCATCTAAGGCAATATTATCGGTGGACACAAATAGCATAACTTATTTAACAGATGTACCCACAATGGATTCCCCAAATGGCGATGGAGTTGTTGACACCTTAAAATATTATCTAGGGCCAGCCTCCGAGCTAGCAAACACTCCAAATCCAAACGATAGAATGCTCTACAGACAAGTTAATGGAGGTGCATCCTTGGGTTCAAATTTAGGAGTAACAAAGTTTGAGTTTAAATTTTTTAATCCCTTCGGTGCTGAAATTCCATTTCCAATTTCAGTTCCAGGAGAAATACAATCAATGCAAATAGATATTGCAATTGAAGACATTGCTGCTTACAATGAACAATATAGACGCGTCTTTTGGAGACAAATAAGATTAGCAGCAAGAAATTTAGGTAACAGATAGGAGTTTATAATGGGTGGAAAAGGTGCTATACTTTTGGTTTTGTCTTTTAGTATTCTCTTTATGATATTTGGACACAGATTTGGTTGGTTAGCAACTGATTCGGTGGATAATTTATCGACTTACTATACAGAAACTAAAGCTCATAATATTGC
>JAQICK010000189.1 GCA_027858595.1 Melioribacteraceae bacterium | reverse complement strand
CAGAAAACGGACGATAGCCATCAAATATTTTAATTCTTAAATTATAACTTTTAATCAAATCTTGATGGACTTTGGACAGAGCTTCGGCAACTACTTTTCTTGCATAAACTTTATCGGTTGGGTAGAGAACTTTTCCAGTAAAATTATTAATAGTAGCATAACGGACATCGGTTACAATTGTAGAATCAATTGAGAACAATGGAACTATTGAAGTATCTGATTGTGCATTCAAAAATGAGAATGTTACAAAAAATTGTATTGCTAAAAACGATAATGATTGTTTCATTTGGTAACCAATATTTTAGAATTGAAAAATAAAGAGCATGTCATTTCGAACGAATGTGAGAAATCTTCTTAATAACAAAAAATTTACCTTCGGTGAGCTTACGGTTCTCACTCAAAAAAAGGAGTTCGAAATGACAGAATAGATGTTGTGGAAGTTCTTTTATTTCTTTCTTAAAACAAAACCACTAACTGCTGGAATTTCAATTTCTCCGGAAACTGTTGATAACACAGAGGTTCCTGCATTCTCTCCATTTACTAATACCTCCCAATTGCCTTCAGGGAGAGTTAAATTATCGCTTAAATTCTGGTCTGCATTCATTAAAACAATAAATTCATTATCATACATTTTTACAGAAAAACCAATTGAGAATTCTCTTTGGAATCCATCAAAGAATTTTATTTGCTCGCTTTTTGCACGTCTAAACTCTTCGTGGGTTTCGCGTAATTCAATTAAACCCTTGTAATAACTAAACAAATCTGAATTCATTTCAGCATGGTTGTAATTTATATAGTTAACAGAATTATCTTTGTTGTAAGAATTATGATCGAGTTGACCTTTCTCTTTGTCTTCAATATTATTATCTGTAGGAATTACTTTAGAACGAGCAAACTCTTGCCCAGAGTGAATCATAGTAATTCCTTGTGAAGTAAACAAGAATAAAGCACCAAGCTTATTGAGCTTTAACTGATCTGGGGTTAACTTTGCATTGGCGTCGACATCCGTAATTTTATCGTGAGCACCAACGGACTTAGTTCCAAGTCTAATAAAGTCGCCAAGAGTATAGCCATCATGCGATGCTAGATAGTTTACAGAATGTTCAACTTTTTGGAACATTCCATATTCGTAATTTTTTGTAGTTCCGTTTATATAGCTTTTAAGTCTCTCGATGGAATTGTTTCCAAGCCAGTTGCCAAAAATCCAACCAAGACCATCGTTAGGATTTTCACCTTTAACTCCGTTTCTAATCTGATCGTTCCAGCTTCCCCATTCGCGAAGTGAAAATCCTTGTGGGTCATATCCACCGCCCCAAGGTTCTGCTACAAAAACTACATTTGGATTTATCTTGCGTGCTTCACGAATAATTTCTTCGAGTGTTTCCCAATCGATAAGCTTTCCAAGATCAAAACGGAAACCATCAATATGATATTCTTTCATCCAATAAATTATGCTATCAATTATTAACCTGCGCATCATTGGTGCTTCGGTCTTAAGGTCGTTTCCACAACCACTAACAGCAATGCATGTACCTTTGTCATCAAGTCTAAAATAATATTCTTTGTCAATTTCTTTTAGATTCCCAATTTCATATTCTGATAAATGATTGTAAACAACATCCATCATTACAGCAATTCCTTCTTTGTGAAAAGCCTTTACCATATCTTTGAATTCATTTACTTGTCTGCCATCACGCCCCATCCATTCTTGTCTTTTTAACTCTTTCCAGTTTTCTGAATAGAATGATGAAGGAGCAAAAAATGCCGCAGTCATATATCCCCAATGGTTTCTCTCGTAAGCATTCCAAGTGTTATACGTTCCTTTAAGGGAATCTTCATATGGAATTTCAACATTCCCATATTCTTGTGCAGGAAGAAGTTCTACAGTATTAACGCCAAGATTTTTAATGTAATTAATTCCAGCATTATTATTTTCAATCAAGCCTTTATATGTTCCTGGCTGGCTTGCCTCAGAAGATGGATGAGCAGTCATGTCTTTAATATGCATTTCATAAATTACTAAATCTCTCCAATTTCTTTGAATCCATTGGTCGTCATCCCAATTATATGTTTCGTTGTACACAATAGATTTTCGAGGATTATTAAAATCGGTAAATGATGTAACAGCTTTTGCATAAGGATCAACACAGAGTGGGAGTTTATCAAAATTATCATTATCGGCATGAGCAACTTTATACGCATAATATTTGTTTGATAAATCCTTGCCTAAAGTAACTTCCCAAACACCATCATCGTCAATTGAAAGTGTTTCAGCAGATGTTGCATTGTTTTCCGGTTCATCAAA
Source organism: Melioribacteraceae bacterium (assembly GCA_027858595.1). GTDB lineage: Bacteria > Bacteroidota > Ignavibacteria > Ignavibacteriales > Melioribacteraceae > 1-14-2-50-31-20. The sequence goes on along the minus strand of JAQICK010000189.1, from coordinate 481 downwards.
TAGATAGAGTTTTACACTTTTTGCATTGGGTGCAAATAATCTAAACGTTGTTCCTTCTTTATTAATAAAAGAGCCGAGCTGTTTAGTAGAATATATTTTACTGTTCTTGCTAGCTATTGCAGTCTCACTATTGTTCAATGTTTCTTTATAAATATACAAGTTTTCTCCTTGAATAGATGAATACACGATAAAAAGAGCAAGTATTAATCTGATATAATTAAATTTCTTTTTCATTTTATTCCTTAATAATTAATCGAACAAATATAATTATTCTTTAGTCTCTTTTTAAAAAATAATTAATTGATATTGATGAAAATAAGTAAATTTGATGGAGATAGTATTTGAAAAAAGCAGGAATGAAATTTTGTGACTAAAAAGACGATTATATTTTTGTTTTTGATTTTTTGTTTGCCACTGCAATTGGTTTTTGCACAAGAAACTGCTAAAAAATATTTTAAACAAGATAGAACCAGTATTTTAT
>JAQICK010000187.1 GCA_027858595.1 Melioribacteraceae bacterium | reverse complement strand
GTTCCACGTTAAGATATGATTCACCAGGAGAACCAAACAATAAAGGAGCTAAACTTATTAATACTGCAATCAATGAAAATGTCAATATTAATTCTTTCTCTGTGAGCGTTAATATTGGTATTTCGTATTTCTTTTAAATACACTTATAGGAAAAATAGATGACATTTTTAGAAGCCGTTTTGCTTGGAATAATTCAAGGCTTAACTGAATTTTTACCAGTTAGTAGCACGGGTCATTTAACAATTGCCGGTAAAATTATGGGTTTGGTTTCTAATGAAAATCCAGAGCATTGGACTTCGTTCATTGCGGTGATTCAGTTAGGAACATTATTAGCAATTGTAATATATTTTTGGAAAGATTTATGGGGCATTTTTATAGATTTCATTAAAGATAATATACTTAAACCCAAAAAGTTTAGCTCACAAAGTAGTAATGCAAAAATGGGATGGCTTATAATTCTTGGTTCAATTCCTGTTGCTATTATTGGTCTTGGCTTCAAGGATGTTATTGAAGGAGCATTTACAAAAAATTTATATGTTATTGCAACTAGCCTAATTGTGTTGGGAATTATATTAGCATTAGCAGAAAAAGTTGGAAAGTTCAAACGTGATTTAAAAGATATTACTTGGAAAGACACTCTCATTATTGGCTTTGCCCAATCGTTGGCTCTCATTCCAGGCTCATCTCGTTCTGGAACAACAATAACTGCCGGAATATTTCTAGGATTAAAAAGAGAAACTGCTGCAAGATTTTCATTCCTACTAAGTGTGCCTGCAATTCTTGGTAGTGGACTTTTAGAATTTTACAGTTCTCTCGAATACATACAGTTTGATGGAATGATGAATTTAATTATTGCCACTCTTGTTTCAGCAATTAGTGGTTACGTTACAATTGCTTTTTTACTTTCGTTCTTAAAAAAGAATTCTACAATGGTCTTTGTCTTTTACCGAATTGCTATTGGAATAATTATTTTTGCATTAATTGAAGTTAGTATAATTACACCATAAACGATAAAAAAAATAGGAAAATTATGAAAGGAATAATGTTGTTAATGCTCTCTCTTTTTATGCTTAATTGCAGTAGTGGAGAGAACATAAAAGAAAAACAAGAAAAATCAATAATAAATAAACAGGATCCAAAAGTGAAAGAATTAATGAATGTTTCGGAAAACGAAAAACTAGTAGCAACCGTAAATACAAATGTTGGTGTATTTGAAATAGAATTATTTGCAAAGGAAGTTCCTAAAACTGTTGAGAACTTTGTTGGGCTAATAACAGATGGGAAATATAATGGAGTTATTTTTCATAGAGTTATTGCTGACTTTATGCTTCAAGGTGGCGACCCTACTGGTACCGGACGTGGTGGCGAAAGTTACTGGGGTGGAAAATTTTCAGATGAATTTCACGATTCGTTAACACACACGAAACCTGGCATGTTATCAATGGCTAATGCTGGTCCAAATACAAACGGAAGACAATTTTTTGTAACTTTGGCTGCAACTCCTTGGTTGGACGGCAAACACGCTGTATTTGGTGAAGTTACTTCTGGAATAGATGTAGTTGAAGCAATTGGTAAAACTAAAACTGGAATGATGGATAAACCAGTAGACGATATAGTAATGGAAACTGTTACTGTAGAAAAACGAAAAAAATAAAATATTATAAAACTGTATTTCAAATCCCGATGATGTTTGTCGGGATAAGAAATTTCACTATTATTTATTTGTCAAAGAATTTCTACCCAAGTTGAAATGACAAGTAATTTGGGATTGATTTCTGTTACTCCTAAATATTTTTAAAAAAGTGAAAAAAGGAAAAATCTAAGTGGCTGTTAAGTCAAAATTTGAATCAATATATAATCTTCCAAAATTTTTAAAGGACGATTCTCTTCTTCCAATTTATTTTTTATTTGGAGAAGATACTTTTACTATTAATAATGCAATTAAAGCAATTGAAAAAAAAATAGCCCCACTTGTTGCATCAGATTTTGATAGAGAAGCCATAACTCTTTCGAAAGATAGTTCGGTTTCACAACTTGTAGATTTAGCATATTCCTTTCCTTTTGGTGGTGGAAAAAAGCTAATTGTTGCAAAAGGCTTTGAAGAATTAAGGGAGCCAAAAACTTTTTCAAACTATGTTAAAGACCCAGCTGATTTTACTGTTTTAGTTATTATGCAAGCCTCAAAAAAAGCCCCATTAAATCAGGAGCCGTATAAATCCTTATTTTCCAATAAATATATTTTTGAAGCCAGAGACCTTGAGGGAGCAGAGCTGTCAAATTGGATGTTCAATAAAGCTAAGAAGGAAAAAATAAATTTATCTTCAAAAGCAGGTGAACTTTTAATTGAAATGGTTGGCGACAACAAAGGGCTTCTGGAGATGCAATTTGAAAAAATTGCAACTTATACAAAATCGGATGAAGAAATAACTCCAGAAATAATTAAGCAAATAACACAGGTTACAAAGGAATATTCAATATTTGATTTGCAAAATGCGTTAGGGCGTGGGGATAAAGAAAAAGCAATTAAATATGCTTTTAATCTATTAGGTTCGCAGACAGATATGGTTATGATTATTGCTATGTTAACGCGGTATGTTACAAATCTCACTAAAATTCTTAATGTTAATAATGATGCTGACGGAATAATAGAGGTTGGGAAAAGCTATTATTTTCTAAAAAAAACGACGTATTTGCGTAATGAAAAACGATTAATTATTGCCGCTAAAGCACTTCTTGAAAC
>JAQICK010000137.1 GCA_027858595.1 Melioribacteraceae bacterium | reverse complement strand
ATAAAATACTTTAAAATTTTCCAATATCTTTTAACTTAAAACTATTACTATTATTCAATCAACCTTTAGCGGCGTCTTATTCCTTTTAGAAACGCCCCAAAGCCCTAGTAAAGCATTCGAGTATTGGCAACATGTGTGTGTAAAAAAAGGCTTTCTAAAACAAATACCTTTAGCCTTGTTTCTATTTATTTGAAAGTTCGAGCAAAATTTTTGTGTATTGTTTTGAGTATTTCTCTTTTAATAACTTTCTTTTTTTTACTTCATTTAACTTTTCAATCTCTTTTAAGTGTTTTGCAATATGTGCTGTTTGAATATTATGTGCCCTAACTTTTTTTGCAAAACATCCACAACTAGAAGTTTTACCACTCCGAACTTGGTTATCCCTAGTAACAAATTCAGTTCCACAGCTACAACGATAAAATGAGAAACTCTGACCATTCGGACCCTTATGCGAGACTCTTAGCCTTACAGGTTTTGAAGGTTTTTCTAAGACTGTTTTACCCTCTTTTGAATAATCCCTTTTCTTTTTTTCGATCATGATTCTCTCTTTCTGAGGAATGATATTTAGTGTAAATCGGCATTATGAAATTATGATTTAAATTAAACATTTTGAAAATCACAATCTCATTTATGAAGTTGTTTTCGGAGTATAGTTAATAATTTAACTATCAATAACTAATTAAAGATACAACATCAGTTTTTAATTTCAAACAGTATTATCTGCTGTTTTAACAAATTTTGAAGCAAGTGATTTAGCGGGAATCTCTTCCCGCTAAATATTTTAGTCTATTTTTTTAACTTCTGTGTACCAATTGCTCGATTCTTCAAGCATTGAGTTAATTCGCTTAACCAATTTGTGCGGATCGGAAAGATAACCTTCTAGCAGCAATGATGATTCATACAATTGCTCAGTAACATCTTCAATATACTTATCGTTAGCATCAGCTTTAAATACTTTTAGAAGATTACGAACTAATTTGTGGTCTTGATTTAATTCCATTATTTTTGCTGGAATTGTTTCATTATTCCCCATCATGTTCATCATCTTTTGCATTGATGCCGACATTGTGTTATCTGAGTTTACCAGACATGCAGGAGAATTTTCCAAACGCTCTGAAATTTTAACATCTGTAACTTTGTCACCAAGAATCTCTTTCATTTTTGTAAATAGAGATGTAAGTTCTTTTGAATCTTCTTTAGATAATTTTTCTGCTTTTTCTTTTTTGTCTTCCGAATCACCAAGTTTTTCAAGCGATTTCAAATCAACCTGATCAACTGATTTCAATTCAAACTCTTTATATTTATTTACAGAACTAATTACAAACTCATCAACTGGGTCGTATAGATAAAGAACTTCCAAACCTTTACGCTTAAATATTTCAAGATGTGGATCGCTTAACAATGCCTCCCTGCTTGTCCCAGTCATGTAGTAAATATCTTTTTGTTCATCTTTCATGCGTTCTGTGTATTCTGCAAAAGCAATAAGTTGATCTTTGTTTTCATTTGCAGATGAATCGAAGCGAAGCAACTCAACAAATTTTTCTTGGTTAGCATAATCAGCGTAACCCATTTTGAAGATACGTGAAAATTCTTTCCAGAATTTAGCATATTCTTCTTTATCATCTTTAGCCATTTTTGCTAATTCAGTTAGAACTTGCTTAGTAACAGTTGAAGCTATTTTAGAAAAAACAGCATTTTCCTGAAGAGTTTCACGAGAGATGTTTAAAGGTAAATCCTCAGAATCTACAACACCTTTAACAAAGCTTAAATACTCAGGGAGTAAATCTTTGTTTTGATGATTAATTAAAATTCTACGCACATATAAATCTAACCCATAATTTTCACGGTTCATTCCAAAAGCATCCATATTTTTCTTTGGAATAAATAATAGGGCATTAAATTGAATTGGAGCATCAATAGATTTGTGAATAACGTGAAATGGATCTTCGAAATCATGCGATAAGAATTTATAGAACTCATTATATTGTTCTGGCTTAATATTAGATTTTGGTTCTCTCCAAATTGCAGAAACTGTATTAAGTTGTTCTTCGCCAGATTTAATAGGGAAAGTAATAAAGTTGGAATGAGTTTTAATTACATTTTCAATTCTTGTTTTCTCTGAATATTCTTTGGAATCTTCTTTTAAATGGAGGATAATTTCTGTTCCACGCTTGCGGTCATCTTCAAGCTCTTCAATAGTAAAACTTCCAAGTCCATCAGATACCCATTTAATAGGTTTTGCATCTGTTTTATATGAACGTGAAATAATTTCTACTTTATCAGAAACCATAAACACAGAGTAAAATCCAACACCAAATTTTCCAATAATGTTGTTTGCTTGTTCTTTATCTTCCGATAATTGTTTTAAGAATTCTGCAGTACCAGATTTTGCAATTGTACCAATGTTACTAATAATTTCGTCCATTGTCATTCCAAGGCCCGTATCAGTAATTACAATTGTATTT
>JAQICK010000072.1 GCA_027858595.1 Melioribacteraceae bacterium | reverse complement strand
GATAATTTGTCACCAAAGTTTATGTCAGTTTTTGCAATCCAGTTTTCTGCAATTGAAGAATAAAACTTTTTTAGTAGTTCGAAAATTATTTTTTTCATATAAGAATAATTTTAAAAAGTATCGCTCTTCCCTTATGTTTCTATAGAGAATGGCTCACACATTTAGATGTTTTCCCCAAAAAATTATATCGGGAATATTATTTTATAATAAAAACTTTAGCAATATCAATTAACAATGAAGGTTTATTAATCAACGCTGTTTTGAAAATATTTTCCAGAGTCCTTTTTTCAAATGGAACCTTAGAAAAAGCGTGGGCAATACTATTGAATTTTTCATCACTGAAATTATAAATGCCATTTTTTAGGCGTTCAAAAATTTCGTGACGTTTCCCAAGCCTATCGTGCCAAGCTTTATCGTATGTTAAAATATGGTTCAAATCATTCTTCTTAATTGCTTCGCCTACTACAGTTCCGCCAATTTTTCCGCCAATCATTCCACTTACAATTCCTCCACCGGATAGCGGATTCACTTGCCTTGCTGCATCGCCCACTAAAATTATTCCTGGAGCTGATATTTTTTCCAAAGTAATTGATGATGGAACTCCACCAGCAATCTGGGTTAGTATTGGAGCATCTGGATAATGCTTATCCATAAAAGTATTTAAATAAGTCTGGGCTGATTTTTTCTTTCCTATTTCTCCACTTACGCCTAAACCAATATTTGCAGATCTATTCCTTTTAGGAAAAATCCAAAAATATCCTTCGGGTGCAACATCTTTCCCAAAATAAAAAAGGAGAGTGTTCGGATCAACATCAATATTTGAAACGGTATATTGAACGCAACTTTCCATTTCTCTAAAGTCAATATGGGTTTTTATTCCAGCCCAGCGACCCACACGGGATTCAACGCCATCTGCAGCAATTAATACTTTGCACTTTAGCTCATGTTGTTCCCCTTTGTACTCATATTTAACACCGCTAACTTTTTCATTTTCAAAAAGCAATCCGTTAACATATGCACGTGTTAGAATTTCAACTCCTCTACTGGAGGCTTGCTTTGCTAGTTCATAGTCAAACACTCTACGTTCTAGCATGTACCCTATTTGCTCAAGTGGTAAAACAACTTCGGTTCCATCTGGGGCAATCATTCCAAATTTATCTATTGTTGCCGATATGAATGCTTCGTTTGGCTCAATAAATTCTTCAATTCCTGCTTTGCTAACAGCTTCACCACAACGAACAGGGTAGCCAATGTCTCTATCTTTTTCTAGCATTAAAACTGAAACACCTTGTTCTGCAGCAAAACGAGCAGCCATTGAACCTGCTGGACCACCACCGACAACTATTACATCATATTCTTTTTTCATATCTATATTATAATCTTTCGATTAACCTTTCTTTTGGGGTTTATTAAATTTTAACACTTCTATCGGGCAAGACCACACACATTTTGAACAGTTTGTGCATAAATCTGCATCTATTTTTATTTCAGCTTCTTTTAATTCAATTGCATCTTCAGGGCATACGCCAACACAACATCCACAGAAATCACATTTATTTGGTAGTACTTCTATTAATAACATAAGCTCTCTCTTTCCCATTTTTGAGAATCAAAGATAGTTATTGTAAATATTAAATGAAACATAATGTCATGTTATTTTATGTTTAGCATATAAAAAGGTATGAAATAAATAGTTTGAGTATTAACTAAATCTAAATTCATATAAAGCAAAATCTAAATTTTAATTATTGTATGTTCAAAAGAAGAATAAGTTAGCTATATTTATTCATCTAATATAAATGTTCTTATAAATACTATAATATATTCTTTCGGTGCCCATTGGGATAATAGGGAAAACGGTTAAAAACCGTTGCAGCCCCGCTACTGTAATAAGCTACGAATGCTGTGAGAAAAACAAATGTTTTTCTTTACGACCACTGTCTATCAATTGATAGATGGGAAGGTTAACAGCAATTAGGTTTGATGCTTAGAGCCAGGAGACCTGCCGAATAGACGTTTTACTAAAAACCTTCGTGGAATAAGGTCTGGTAGAGTTTTGATTTTTTAAAGCCCCAACTTTTTCTTTTTAAGGTTGGGGCTTTTTTATTAATGAAAATGAAGTTTAAATACTGATGGAAAAAAGAGAATTACAGATACTAAATATTTTAATACTAACACTAGTATTGGCTTGCGGTTTGTTTGGACAAACTACAAAAAAAATATTTGGGAATGTGTATGACTTTAACTCCAACTCTCCCTTAGTAGGTGCAAACATTTTGATTGATGGTACAGGCCTTGGTTCATCAACCGATGAGTTTGGATATTTTCAATTTGACAATTTATATACAGGTTCATATTCAATTACGACAAGCTATGTTGGATATGAAACCCAGACTTTTCCAGATCAGACTGTTTTTGCAGACCAGCCAACTGAGATAAACATATATCTAAAACCCTCTAAAAATAAGTTGAATGACGTTATAGTTACAAATCATGAGTCCAATACTAAAGGAAGCATTAAATTTTACACCCAAGAAGATATCGCTAAAAGTAATTTCCAATCAGTTGCTGAAGTTTTAGAACAAACACCTGGAGTTGAAATTCAATCCACAGGAGGAGTTGGGAGCTCAAAAAAAATATCAATTCGTGGTAGTGGAACGAACCAAGTTTTAGTTATGCTTGATGATGTTTCGCTAAACAATCAGTTTGGTGGTGATGCAGATTTATCTCAAGTTCCAATAAATATTGTTGAACGAATAGAGGTTTACGAGGGAGGGAGTTCATCCAAGTTTGGAAGCGGTGCAATAGGAGGTGCAATAAATATAATTACAAAACAGAATTTTAAAAATGAATACAAAATTAATGTGATCGGAGGTTCCTTTGGGTTAATTAATGTAGAGCCAAGTATTTCTGGCAATATTAGAAACCTTAGCTATTTCTTATCATATAATTTTATTCAAAGTGATGGAAATTATCCCTATGCTTACCAAAACACCAGTGGAGTGGAGTCTGAAGCTATAAGGATAAACTCTGACATGAAATCACAAAATATTTTTACTCGTATTAATTATAAATTGGACAACTATCTGTTCTCCGTTAACGCCCAGAAGTTAGAATCTGACCGTGGATTACCTGGAAAAACAAAAGCACTCACCGCGTATGCAAGATCTAAAAATAACAACACCATGTTTGGCTCAAAATTTAGAGCTGCTTTTGATAATTTTGTCCTTGATTTAAATGGAAGCTATTCACAAAACATTACCGAAAATTCAAATCTTTATCCAGACTATGCTACGCCAGAATATACTAAATACCCAACCTATCATTACAAATACGAAAGTGATGTAGCTGTTTTAAACACAACCCTATACTACAAATTAATTGAATGGCTTAATGTCACTGCAGGCTACAACGGAAAACGTTTTTCATACAATGACGAAAATTTTCTTGCAAAGTCTAGTTCTTCAATTATTAATGCTACAGAGACTTCTAATGGAGTTTTCTTACATCAAGAATTTAAGCTAGACTTACCAAAACCATTAAATAAATTTTTAGTTTCTCCATCAATACGTTATGACGAAATGCGAATGAGTAACGGAGAGATAAATCGCTCTGAAAATCAGTGGTCTCCTTCTGCGTCTCTCTATTTATCTGTAGGCGAAAAACACCAACTCTATTTTAAGTCAAGCATATCAAGGTCTTTTCGTGTTCCAACATTTTCTGATTTGTTTTATCAAGATGTACGCATAGAGGGAAAAACAGATTTACTACCAGAGAAAAGTTTGAATAAAGAAATTGGTCTTGGTTGGGAAATTAATAAATGGGGAAAATTAAAAGGTGAAATTAATTTGTACAATTATTCTATAGAAGATATGATTGTATGGAAGCTCGGTAGTTTTGAAGTTTTTCGACCATTTAATAGTGATGCTGAAATTTCGGGACAAGTCTATTCTATAGACTACCAGTTGCCAAAACATAATTTGAGTTTGCAACTTAGTTACACATATCTCCAACCTTTGAATAAAAACAAGCAAGAAACAACGTACAACAAAATAATTCCATATAGTCCACAGCATTCGTTCAAATCAGGTTTACAGTTTGGTTATAAAGAATTTACAGGAATAATAAATTATAGAATTGTTGGTAAGAGGTTTGTAACTGTTGCTAATACAGTTGAACTATCACCTTATGATGTAATGGATATAACAATGTTGCAAAACATTAGAATTGAAAATTTTCAAATAGCACTTAAGTTTTCAGTTAATAATATTACAAACAAACTTTATGAAATAGTCAGTGATTACCCAATGCCAGGGCGAGAATTCAGATTAGGAATAACATTAATGTATTAATTCAATAAACAAAAGGTGAAATGATGAAACAAATTTTTATAACAAGGGTTCTACTATTTGCAATTGTCTTTATGGGCTGTGAAGATACAATTGTCGACCCACCAGTAGAAAACAGTTCAAAAACATTGTATGTAATTAATCAGTCTGCTCAAACATTATCAAAAGTAAATTTGACCGACTCGTCAATAACCAAAGACATTGTGGAAATTGGTCTTTTTGGAAATAAAATTAAAATTTACGAGGAAAGAATCTATGTTGTAACTTCTGGTGAAGATAATATTAAAGTTGTTGACCCCAAAGATGATACAAATATTTTGCAAATAATTGGGCTAGATGCAGGAAGTAATCCGTGGGATATTACTTTTGCAAGCACCGACAAAGCTTATATTTCTAATTGGATTACTAACACCGTTTCTGTGATAGACTTAGTCAGCGGAACCGTAGTAAAAAACATTGAAGTAGGCAAAGCGCCGGAAGGAATAATATATAAGGACGGAAAAGTTTACGTTACAAATACTGGGTACGCCGGCTGGGGACAACCCTTCAACAATTCTTCGGTTTCAATTATAGAAGTTGCAGAAGATCGTGTAATTGGGACAATTAGTACTCCTATTAATCCTCAAGATTTAGCATTTGCCCCGGATGGAAAATTGCATGTGTTATGTACTGGCGATTATGCAACATCATTTGGTACAATTGCAATTATAGATGTTGATTCACAATTGATGATCGATTCTGTTTTTGTTGGTGGCTCACCTGGCGATATTGAAATCACAAATGCTGGAATTGGATATTGCTCGGCTTGGGGCGATGGTGTAAATGGATTTTTATGCGCATACGATACTGAAAGCAAATTAGTTTACAGCAGTAGTGAAGACCCAATTAGAGTTGGTCCAAATGTTTCACAAATAGTATATGATTACCAAGAAAATGTTTTGTGGATTCCATACATGAGCGAATGGGCTGGTGATGGATTTATACAAAAATTTGATGTGACAACAAATACAGTAACTTGGACTTCTGATGTTGTTGGAAATGGTACAAGTGCAGTTGCAATTTATGAGTACACAGAATAAAAGAAATATTAACGGAGGTGTTTTTTCATTTCGGTTTGATATAAATTATTTTTTATAATCCATAGATTTAAAAGGAATTAATTATCAAAAAACTACGTTACATATTGCCTGTCCTAATTGTACTCTTCATTTTGGCTATTCTATTTGCTGATTTCTTTTCTTATTCTGACATAGAGTTTTCTACTAAAAAGGGAAATAGAAAAACAGAAAGAATTATTTCCTTATCCCCAAGTATTACAGAAACATTATTTTCTCTTAACTTAGGAGATAAAGTCGTTGGTGTTACGCGGTTTTGCAATTATCCTCCAGAAGCAAAAGATGTAAAAGAAGTTGGTGGTTACCTTGATATAAATTACGAGGGTGTTGTTGCTCTCAAGCCCGACTTAGTTATTTTATTGCCAGAGCATGAAAAAGCTAAAGCATATCTTACAGAATTGAAAATAAAATTTCTGGAAGTAGATAATAAAACTGTATCCGACATTCTTAATTCTATAAAAATAATTGGCGATAGCTGCTGTGCTAAAAGTGAAGCTACTAAATTACTTACAAGTATAGAAAAAACTATTCTTCAAATAAAAGAGAAAACTAAAAATTTACAAAAACCTAAAACACTTATTTCTATTGGACGAACCCTAGATGCAACTACATTAAAGGATGTTTACATTGCTGGCTTGCCAACATATTTTAATGAACTAATCGAAATAGCTGGTGGAACAAATGCTTTTCAAAACAAGAACGTTGCATATCCTATGATTTCTGCAGAAGGATTAATACATCTTAATCCGCAAGTAATTATAGAACTAATTCCAGATCTAAACGAGGAAACCCTATCCAAAGAAATGGTTCTGCAAGCGTGGAAAAATATTGAAAGCGTTGAGGCAGTTAAAAATAGTAGGGTTGTAATTTTGAACTCCGATTATATCTCAATACCAGGACCAAGATTTATAGAATTATTAAAAGATATTTCAAAAGCTATTCACCCTGAAATTATTTGGGATTGAGTTTTGTGAAGTATTAAAAACTAATTAGAGTAAGCGGTAATAGAATTAGAATTATATTAAAAAGTGTAAAATTATTTTATTTTATTTGAATTAACGTAAATACTTTTTATATTTATTCTGTTTTATAATTATAATGGAGTCGTTATGGGAAAGGAAATTATGTACAAACCTAAAACTCAACTTGCTCTAAAAACACTGTTTAGTATTGGAAATGCTAATAATATTATTCAAGAAAAAATGCATGCATATACTAAAGCAACAGGTTTAACCCCAACACAGTATGCAATTATTGATGTTCTTGGGCACGAAGGACCATTGAAGATTTCTGAAATTTATGGAAAAATGCTGATAAAAAGTGGCAATAGAACTATGATTCTTGATTCTATTGAAAATAAAAATTTAATCCGAAGAGTTTTTAGTAAAAACGATAGGCGTGAAATTATTATTGAATTAACTCCTTCGGGACAAAAATTTTTCAACGAGAATTATGAAGCACACGGAAGTTTTGTTGAGAAAACTTTATCTGGTCTTTCACAAGCAGAGCAAAAAGGACTTGTTGCAATGCTAAATAAACTGTGATAGCAAACTGTTGTAATTAAAAGAGGCTGACTAAAATAAAAGCTGTCATTTTGAGGAGCATAGCTCCATGAGAATCTTTTGAAATTGACAAGATTTCTCTCTTCGTACTAAATGACAATTCCTTTTTCTTAGTCAGTCTCTTTTTTATTTAGATTATCCTAAAACTTCTACAATCGATTTTTTAATTATTTCAATTGCTTCTAGCAGTTCTTCTTCTGTAATAACAAGAGGTGGAGCAAATCTAATTTTATGCTGATGAGTTGGTTTTGCAAGCAATCCGTTTTCGGCCATTCTTACACAAACATCCCAAGCTTCTTTTCCGTTAGCTGGTTTAACTATTATTGCATTTAGTAAACCCTTTCCTCTAATTTTTTCAACCATTGGATGATTAAAGTCTTCCAAAGCTTTTCGGAATATCTTCCCAAGCTCTTCAGCTTTTTCAGCAAGATTTTCTTCAACAACAACCTCTAATGCAGCGGTTGCTACTTTTGCTGCTACAGGATTTCCACCAAATGTTGAACCATGTTCACCTGGTTTAATTACTAGCATAATATCATCGTCTGCTAAAACCGCAGAGATGGGAATTACTCCGCCCGAAAGAGCTTTGCCTAATATTAAAACATCTGGGCGAACATTTTCGTGGTCACATGCCAGCAATTTTCCTGTTCTAGCAATTCCTGTTTGAACTTCATCTGCAATGAAAAGAACATTTTTAGATTTACATAAATCGTATGATTTTTTTAAGTAGCCTTCGTCAGGAACATAAACTCCAGCCTCGCCTTGAATTGGTTCTACCAAAAATCCAACAACATTTTCATCTTCTAATGCTTTTTCAAGAGCAGGAATATCGTTGTATGGCACAACTTCAAAACCTGGAGTATATGGACCAAAGCCTTTGTAAGAATCTGGGTCACTTGACATAGAAACTAGTGTTATTGTTCTTCCATGAAAATTACCTTCACAAACAATAATTTTAGCTTGGTTTTCAGCAACACCTTTTACATCGTATCCCCAACGTCTTGCAATTTTCACTGCCGTTTCATCGGCTTCAGCACCAGAGTTCATTGGAAGCACTTTATCGTATCCGAAAAATTCTGTAATGTATTTTTCGTAAGGACCCAGCTTATCACTATAAAACGCACGAGAAGTTAAAGTTAATGTTTTGGCTTGTTCAACTAAGGCATCAATAATTTTGGGATGACAATGACCTTGATTTACTGCAGAATACGCAGATAAAAAATCAAAATATTTTTTGCCTTCAACATCCCAAACAAATGCTCCTTCTCCCTTATTTAATACTACAGGAAGTGGGTGATAGTTGTGTGCTCCATACTTGTCTTCAAGTTGAATATAATCTTGTGATATCATAAAACTCCTCGATTTAAATTTGTTTTTTTTTGTCCGCTAAATTAGTGAATATTACTGTTACTTTCGAAAATAAATATGAAATAAT
>JAQICK010000223.1 GCA_027858595.1 Melioribacteraceae bacterium | reverse complement strand
TTATTGTTTTATTGTTGATTCTTTCTTCCCAAGTATTCACTCAAGAAACCAAATATGAATTATTTCCCGAAGGACAAAATTTTATGCCTTTGAAAGCTTCTCACCAAGAAGCTCGTTTGGGAATTCTTTATTATCCAGAAAATGGATATTTAAAAGTTGATATTGGAAATTCATCAGACTTATTTGCAATTAGTTTTCAAGATAATGATAGGTTCACGCTCGCAATAGATTTTATGGCTTATGCACTATCAACTAACTATGCTGGTAAGCGTTTGCAAATTGCTGTCCTTGATGGATTTTTTGGTGGGCATATAGCATATCGTTTGAGTTATGATGAAAGGAATATCCTCATGCGATTTAGGATTATACACAACAGTGCTCACTTTGTCGATGGCCTTTGGGATGTTGCTTATGATGATTGGATAGGGAAAGATAGACCAATTCCATTTACTCAAGATTTCGGTGAAATTACAGTTGCCGATGAACTTCTTTTTAATTTTGGTAATCTTAAATATTACGGAAGCGTCGCATATGCAACAATGGTAAGACCAGCAGAATTAGAAAAATGGTTCTTCAATGCTGGATTAGAAATAAATTCAGATAAAATTATTGGGTCCGTTCTTCAGAAACCGGTAAATGTATTTTTTGCTACACATAATGTTTTTGCAGGCAAACCAAAATATCAACTTAGCACAAACAACCTGTTTGGAGTAAAATTTGGTGAGTGGTACGGAAAGGGATTAGTATTCTATCTTTCATACTATTATGGGAACCATAAATTCAGTGAATATTATTTTAAGCGAGTAAGCCAGTTAGGAATAGGTTTTAGTGTAGATTTTTTTTGAAAGTATTAATCTGTCATGTTTTTCTTTGCGACTCTGCGTCTTTGCGTGAAATTTTTTTTACTCCATGCTCCACAAAATCCACAAAACAATAATTAAATTTGGAATAAGTTTAATCACATATTGATTTATTCCAATGGTCTGCATCTTACGTAAAAATCTATCCCACCAAAGGAATTCGGGGCCAATGTGGTTTAATCCTTTGCCCATCGTGCGAGCTACAAAAAAATCGTGAGCTACAGAGCGGATTCCAACAGCCAGTAGAATCATTTGAAAAGCAAATAGAATATTATCAGTTATAAAATATATGAGAACGGCAAAGACAATTTTAACAAGTGCTTTTTCAAGTCCATCGTACCAATGCCAATCCAACTCATATTTGATAAAGCCTTCTTCAATTTCTTTAAATTTATCAGCTCCTAGTTTTTCACGCATAAGTTTTGTTTCCAATGCGAAAGCACCATCATGACTACCTTCAAAGTAGTAGTATAAAATCCAAAATAATATTACCGATAAAAACAAATATAATTCCATTACTCTTTTCTCTCGCTAGGTTTTAATAAATGCTGATTGTGTGTTTTTAGAAAATCATAAATCTGATTTGCGATAATCTTATTTGCAGTTGGTGAATAGTGACGTTTCATAAATAGATTATCAGTTTCGTTTTCCAATTCCCATTTTTCAAGTGTATCAAAAGTTTCAACAAATGTGGCTTTAAGTTTTAACGCACTAAAAAGTTCATCGTAAATAAATTTTTGACTGTACATAATATCTAAAAATTTAGCCGTTAAAAAATCGAGATCGTTTTTTACTGGAAGATGAACGGGTATAAATATTTTATTATTCTCCTCAACACTGTTCTTAAACTGTTCAAATATTTTATAAGTTACTTGATAACTTTCACTTTCTGGCTTATAAAAATCGATCTCCCCAAATATTTGAGAAATAGCATTAGAAACAAATGATACTGATTTGCTTAAATAAAATAGATTAGATTCATAGTTCTCTTTGTCGTAAAATCCTTCGAAATGAGAAAACTTCCAATCGTCAATGTTTTTAATTGTTTCAGCAGTATTAGCTATATCAGAAATAGGATTTTTTACCAGTAATAATTTATTCCCACTAATAACAAAGCGTGGTTTGGCGTATGGGATTTCCGTTATGTAATAATAAAATGGACGCAAAAGATTTATGTGGCGTTTTGCATTCTCAAATTGAACTCCAAGTATTACAATATCCGGTTGAAATTGATCTTTAACTTCTTCCCACCTCAGAAGTGCTTGGTCCATTCCATATCCACTAACTGCAAAGTTTATTACTTCGGCATCAATGCTGTCTTTGTTTAATAGGGTTTGCAGATATTCTCCAATTGTGTTTTTAAACTTAACTTCGTCACCGTGGGAATATGAATCGCCGAAAAATGCAATTCGCAATTTGGACTTTTTAGAATAGTCTGTTAATATATTCTTGCTTCTAATTCCATCTTTGTTATATAAGTATAGTTCGTTACTGCTTTTATAATAAGGATTTGGAGACCATCCAAGTAGCGAATCTGGAATAAGTCGTACATTAAAATATTCTCGTTTGAAGTTTTTGCCCTCGTATTGCTGTATAAGAGAATCGGGGATTTTATGTTGTATGAGTTCTTCAACTTTTTTTTCAGTTTCAAGAATCGGCAACTTAAAAGGTTTTAGATGAACGTAATTTAAACTAAAATTACCGTCCAAATCTTCATCAACCAAAATTGTAAAAGTAATTTCAGTTATCGAAAATGCAATTAGCAATGTTATTAATAGTAATAGTAATTTTTGCTTCATATTTTTCTTAATCTTAATCTTAATCTTAATCTTAATCTTAGTGATTTATCGTGTTACTTTTGAGTGGATAGGTTATCAGTTCACACCATATCCTAAAACACAACATCTTCTTCAAAATGACATTGAAAAAATTGCTATTTTGCACTGATTTAAATAAATATTAAATAACAACACAAAGATAAATAATAGTATTGGAAAATATAGTTAGAAAACGAATTGCAAATTTCGCCAAAATTTTTATTGGACTTGGGTTAATCATATTTCTGATATTCTACGTTGAGCCAAAAGAGATATACGCAACATATCTAAAGGCAAATAAAGTATATTTTTTATTAGCATTCCTTTTGTTACCCATTAATTTATATATCCAATTTTTCAAATGGAGAATATTAAGTCAAAAATATTTTCATATTAATGATACAAACAAAATATGGCTATCAATTTTTTATGGAATTAGCGGAGGGATTTTTACTCCAATGAAATCTGGAGAATATTTTGCTCGAGCACTTCCATACAAAAATGTAAAGGTGCTGGATGTAATACTTGCTACACTTGTCGATAAGTTAATTCCAATACTTTTTGTTGTACTTATTGGCGGAACATTTTTTATACTCTTTCTTAAAAGTGTAATCGGGTTTTCTGTTTCATTAACTATTGCTCTTATAGTAATTTATAAAGTTTCAATTTTTATTCCACTATATTTTTTATTTGGAAGTAACAAAACGTCAGTGAAATTAAGCGGTTGGCTTAAATCAAAGAAAAGTTTTAGGAAAATTTTAGATAGAATTGCCTTCCTGAAAAATATGGACAACAGCACTCTAATAAAATTAGTTGTCGCTTCTTTTTTATATCATTTAACTTTTACATCCCAAATGACTTTGCTCCTTTCTGCATTTAGTGGTGAATTTAATTTTTCAATATTTTTCTTGGCTGCAAATCTTATAATTTTTGCCCAAATTATAATTCCGCCTATTGCTCTGGGAGAAGTAGGTGTTAGAGAAGGTGCTGCTGTTTACTTTTTGCAGAACCTCGGATATAGCGGAGCTGTGGGGTTTAGTGCTGCAATGAGTCTGTTTTTTATTAATCTGTTAATTCCTTCACTGATTGGATTAATACTTTTGTTTAAGAGGGAATAATTTGTTAAATATTTTATCTTTTATATTTCTTGGTTTACTTGTATTCTATTTTTTATTCATCAGAAAAATTCGAGTTGGATTAACAAAACTAGGTTACTATCAAACGCAAACACAACTGGATGAATTTGTGTCTATCATAATACCATTCAGAAATGAGAGTGAGAAAATTCTTAAAAATTTAAGAAGTCTTGAATCGCAAAATTATCCTACAGATAAATATGAGGTAATTTATATAGATGATTTCTCAGAGGATGATTCATTTGAGAAACTTAAAAATGAAACAACTAATGAAAACATCTTTCTATATTCTATGCAAGAAAGCACTTTTGAGAAAGCACATAAAAAGCAAGCAATAGAGTTTGGAATATCAAAAGCAAAGGGAACTATAATTTTATTTACTGATGCAGACTGCACAAACTCTCACAAATGGATTTCAACAATGATTGCTGGATTTGAAGATAATACAGCACTTATTTCTGGGCCAGTTGCATTTGCTGAATCAAATAATTTGTTTGGAAGACTTCAAGCTCTTGAATTTGCTGGACTCATTCTTTCGGGTGCTGGATTGATTGGCAACAAAACCCCAATGATTGCTAGCTCTGCAAACCTTGCTTTTCGTAAATCGGTTTTTGATGAAGTTGGTGGGTACAAAGATTTGATGAATCTATCTTCAGGCGATGATGAACTTTTGATGCAAAAAATTGCATCCAAGACAAATTATGATGTCAAATTTTGTATGGATAAAGATGCACTAGTTATAACTGATGCAAACAAAAGTGTTGAAGAATTTAATCAGCAAAGAAAACGATGGGCGAGTAAAGGATTATTCTATGAGAATAAACTAATAATTGCACAGTTAGTTTTAGTCTTTCTTTTTTTTGTAGGACTTTTTGCATTGTTATTTCTAGGAATATTTTTAGACACAAAATTCCTAACAATCCTTGGTGGTTCTCTCTTTGTTAAAATGCTTGTTGAATATTCAGTGCTTGAAAAAGGAGTTGGAGTTTTGATAGGAAAAATTTCTTTTCCCATATTTTTACTTGCTGAAATCTTGCATATTCCATACATAGTATATTCAGCAATTTCTGGAGCTTTAGGGAATTTTAAATGGAAAGATAGGAAACTAAGGAGATAATGGAATATTTAAAGTTGAAACAAAAAAAAAATTTAAAAAAGATGTCATTCCCGAATACTTCTATCGGGAATCTCGCACTGCTATTGAATATTCCCAATTTATACTTTCGGGAATGACAATATTTGCATGGAATTAAAGTGATGAAAATAAAATACGTACCACCAAAAATAATACACAAATTATTCCCCCAAACTATTTGGGAATCAAATGTAAATAAAATTCTTTACACTTTTGACGATGGTCCAAATCCTGAAAGTACTCCAATAATATTACGGAAACTAAAAGAACATTCAATTAAAGCTATATTTTTTTGTGTTGGAGAAAATGTCAAGAAATATCCTGAATTAATTAAACAGATAGTTGCTGGCGGACACACAATTGCAAACCATACTATCACACATCAAAATATAAATATCTTTAATAAAAACGCTAGTTCCCAAATTGAAAAATGTTCTAATATTATTGAAGAGGCTGTTGGAGTAAAACCAATTTACTTTAGACCACCGCACGGAAGAATTGGATTGAGTATAGAAAGTTTAATGAAAAAGAATAATCTTAAAAATGTTATGTGGTCTTTATTGACATACGATTACAAAAATGATTTTAATATTGTTAGTTTTGCAGTTGATAATTATTTAAAAAAGAATTCTATTATAGTTTTGCATGATAGTTTAAAATCTAAATCAATAATTGAAAAATCGATTGATTATGTTTTTAACAATGCAAGGAAAAAAGGATATGAAATTGGAGAGCCTAACGAATGTTTGAAATAATATTTTTAATTATTCTTTCTATATATATTGTCTTTATGACAATTATTATTATTGGGGCCTCAAAAACATTTCCTAAATTGGACGATTCCCAATTACCTAGTGTATCTATAATAGTTGCAGCGCGTAATGAAGAAGAAAACATTCTGGAGTGCATAGAATCACTTAACAAACTTGAGTTTCCTGAGGGTAAAATTGAAATAATTTTAGCCGATGATAGTTCTACAGATAGAACTGGCGAGATTATTGATAAATATATTTTAGATAAACCTAAATTTAAAAAGATAGTTCCTACAAAGAGTAAAGGGGAGTTAAAAGGGAAAACCCTAGCCATAGCTAACGCAATTGAATTTACTTCTAATGAAATTATTCTCACTACAGATGCTGATTGCACTGTTTCATCAACATGGGCAAAAACAATTGCTTCGTACTATGTGGATGAAAGTGTTGCTCTTGTAAATGGAATGACTAGCCAACTTGAAGTTGATAATTTTTCCACTATGCAATCAGTCGATTTTATTTATTTACTCGCCATAGCAAGTGGTACAATGAACATTGGAACTCCAATGAGTTGCATTGGTAATAATATGTCATATCGAAAATCTGTATATGAAGGAATTGGGGGATACGAAAATCTTGGATTTTCTGTCACCGAAGATTTTAGATTATTAATGGCGATTAACGATTTGAAAAAATATAAAATAATTTATCCAATTGATAAAGATTCATTAGTAACTTCTAAAGCATGCAACACAGTTAAAGAACTTTATCATCAAAAGAAACGCTGGGCAGTTGGTGGACTTGATAGTGGAATTTCTAGTATAGTCGTAATTGTGTCTGGCTTTTTAACACAATTAATTTTACTACTTTCACCATTCTTTTTTTCAAAGGCTATTATTCCATTGATAGCGTTTAAGTTTTTAATCGATTATTTCTTTATCGCTCCTGTTTACACTAAACTTAAACTTAAATTAAAATTGAAACATTACTTCCTTTTTGAATTATATTTTATGGTTTATGTTGTTACAATGCCATTTGTTTTACTATTTACAAGAAAAGTAATTTGGAAGGATAGGGAATATGTTTAGCAAAAAACATTCGCCTTTAATCCATATACTATTATTTATTATTACAATTGCTACAACTCTTGTTTCTGGAACTGAATGGATAACTGGTAAATCTGGTCCTCACGATTTCTTGAATTTGGCTGTTGCTTTGCCATACTCCTTTTCTGTCCTTTTTATTATAGGGGTTCACGAATTTGGTCATTACTTTGCTGCACGATACCACAAAGTTGATGTAACACTTCCATACTTTATTCCATTTCCTCCTCTTGCCGGATTTCTCAATTTTGGAACTATGGGTGCAGTTATCCGAACACGTTCAATTATTGTTTCCAACAAAGCTATGTTCGATATTGGTATTGCTGGTCCAATTGCTGGATTTTTTGCCGCAATAGTAGTTCTGATATTTGGATATTCCAATTTGCCTGAACCACAATATATTTTATCAATTCATCCAGATTATTTTTCAGCTGGATATGGGCAAGATGTAATTAGTCTAAAATTTGGAAGCTCAATTCTATTTGAAATATTTAATTCAGTGTTTAACACTCCAACTAATTTTATTCCACCAATGACTGAAATTTATCATTATCCCTATTTAACAGCTGGATGGTTAGGCTTATTTATTACAGCAATGAATATGATTCCAGTAGGACAGCTTGATGGCGGACACGTTCTTTATAGTATGTTTGGAACAAAAAAACATGAAGCAATTGCTTCAATATCAATGATACTTCTTATTATCCTCGGAGTTGTTGGAGCACTAGATTCTTTTTTACAACTTGAATTTGATTTTGGTTGGACAGGTTGGCTAGTTTGGGCATTAGTTCTCAATTTTGTAATAAAAGTTAAACATCCACCAGTATTCAATTTTCAACCATTGGATTCTAAACGAATGATGTTGGGTTACTTTAGTCTATTTATTCTAATAATCACGTTTACGCCATCACCTTTTGTAATTTCATTTTAATTGGAATAAATTGAAAAGTGTACAAATAAGGTCTCTTACTAGTTCTATCCTGATATTGTATAGCTCTTCATAAATTTCTTTATTGCCTAGATGTATCGATATTCTTATTAGTTGTTAGTGGTGTTTATTTTGATTAGATGAAGTAAATAATAGTAGAATTTTTGAAGTTAAATTCAATCCTCCCTAGCTATTAACTTGGGAGGATTAAAATATTTTTAGCAAGGTTTAATTAAAATCCTAAACCTTCCATATCTGCAACAAGAGTAGTTACAGCATTTACTGAATGATCAAATGCAGCTTGTTCTTCTTCGTTTAACGATACTTCAAGAATTCTTTCGCAACCATTTGCACCAAGCACTGTAGGAACTCCTACATAATAACCTTTAACATTATACTCACCATCTAAATAAACACATGAAGCCAATACTCTTTTTTGATCGCCAAGAATTGCTTCAGCCATTTGTATTGCAGCAGATGCAGGAGAGTAGAACGCAGAGCCAGTTTTTAATAATTTTACAACTTCACCACCAGCAGCTTTAGTTCTTGCAACCATTGCATCCATAACTTCTTTAGCTTTTGCTGCATCGTTATATTTTCTTTCAAGCAATTCCATTACTGGAACTCCATTAACATTTGCATAACGCACTAAAGGAACCATTGTATCTCCATGTCCACCAAGAACCATTGCATTAATATCTTTTACAGCAACATCAAGTTCCCAGGCAATGAAAGAAGAAAAACGTGATGAGTCTAGAACACCTGCTTGACCAATAACTCTGTTGTGTGGAAATCCAGAAACTTTTTGAAACAAAGTAACCATTGCATCTAATGGATTTGAGATAATAATTACTATTGAATTTGGAGCAAATTCTTTTACACCTTCAGCAACTGATTTCATAATTTTAGCATTAGTTGTAAGCAAATCGTCTCTGCTCATTCCAGGTTTACGTGGTAAGCCTGCAGTTACAATAACAACATCAGAATCTGCAATGTCTTTGTAATCATTAGTTCCGTTTACAGCTACAGCAAACCCGTCAATGCGAGAAGCTTCAGCAATATCAAGGGTTTTACCCTGTGGTAAATCTTCAACGATGTCAAAAAGAACTACATCTGCTAATTCCCTTAATGCAATTAGTTGAGCAAGTACGCCACCAATTTGTCCACCACCGATTAGTGCAATTTTTTTTCTAGACATTTTTATCTCCATAAATATTAATTAAATAAATAACTGAACACGGTAAAATAGATATAATGGAACTAATATTCGTATTAAATAATGTGTGTTTCAAAATTTCTTTTTGAAGCATGTTCAATTATTTGTTGATTTGAATAATTAAGTTAAGCTCAGTTCCTTCTTCCGTAAAATTGTAAAAAACATCATCAATAAAAGAACGCAAAATATATATACCACGTCCACTATCTTTCAATATATTTTCTGGTGCAGTTGGGTCTGGAACTTCATCAGGGCTAAACCCTTGTCCCATATCTTTGATACTTAGTTCAATTCTAGTTTCAAAAATTTTTATAGTAATAGTAACATCTTTTTTCGGATCTAGTTTATTGCCGTGAACCATTGCA
>JAQICK010000010.1 GCA_027858595.1 Melioribacteraceae bacterium | reverse complement strand
AAGACCGAATTGAAGAAAGCAATGAAATTGAATTACTCGATTTGCTTCCAGCTTATTTGGCATTGCAAAACAAGTTTGTAAACAGCAAAGAGTATGTTTCTTATTTGCTTAAAGTATTTCAGAGTAATAAACCATCCTCTGTTTCTATAATAGCAGATGGATTAAAGACTCCAATAATTAATAGCAACAAGGAACTTATACAAGAGCTTATTCTAGAGCAAGTTTTCAAGAATAAAAACAATCCACAATTTGCAGAGACTATTGTTTCCCTTGCAAATCTGTCATATAAAGTAGATAGAGTTTTTTACGATAGTGTAATTGATATGCTTTCAACTTCTATGCTAAATTCAGTAAAAAAGTATGCCTTTGATAAACAAGGAATTGAGTTTACTCCACAAAAAGATGACAAGCTTTTCGCCAAACTCTGGAGTAACAGTTTCAAATATAAATTTGCAGAAGTTGAAACCAACAAAGGAAATTTTACAATTGAACTCAAACCAGAATATGCTCCAATGACTTGTGGAAATTTTATTACTCTTACAGAAAGTGGCTTTTACAACGGAGTTGTTTTTCATCGCGTTGTCCCAAATTTTGTAATACAAACTGGCGATACTACTGGTACTGGTTGGGGGGGACCTGGATATGAAATTATTTCTGAATTTTCTCCACTTCCTTTTGATCGTGCGGCTGTGGGAGTTGCAAGTATTGGGAAAGATACTGAAGGCTCACAGTGGTTTGTAATGCATTCAATATTTCCGCATTTAAATGGTCGTTACACTAACTGGGCAACAGTTATTAAAGGAATGGATGTGGTGGATATAATTGATGAAGGTGATAGAATTATAAAAGTGCGACTAACCTATTAAATACTCTTTATTAGAAGGCTTTGTATAACCAAATTTACAGTGTCGTTCCCGCATGATCTTAGCGGGAATCTCGTTAAATACAATGGATTTTCCCTATTATCTCGCTCTTCGGGACGGGAATAAAAGTCTCTGTTAGGTTATGCAAAGGTCCTATTAACTTTACCAATTATAGTTTATTCCTACGTTCAAAAACATCAAGTAATTTGTTTGTCTCAGCATTTAATTTTGTTTTAAAAACTGGAGTCCATCCAAATAGTAATCCTTTTAATCCAAAAGCTTGAGCTGCCCATTTATGAAGGTTAAAATTATCTTTATGTTTTATAATTTTACCATCATGAAATTCAAATTCAGCAGTAATCTTGTTGTGAATTTTTCGTCCAGTTTTGCTAAAAATATATTTTGCTTCCCAATTAGCACTTCCCTTTTTATCATCACAATTAATATTTGAAAAGGTAACCTCTAATTCTTTTGAACTTTTGCAAAGCATTCGCCACATATTTTTTGCTTTATCACTATTGAGTTTTCCAAAAGCTGGGTCTTCAAATTCAATATCAGCGTGATAATATTTAACCATTTCCTCTGCATCTAATTTTTGAAACGCAGAGTAGAACTGTTCTATTATAATATTCAAAATTACCTTATTTCTCTTCAGCTTCAATGTATTTGGATGTATGAGCTGGATCAACTTTAATAAGCTTTGTAAAAATAGAACGATCAGAATAATCTTTAAGATAGAAAATTATTTCACCAGATTTTGCATCGAAGAATGCATTTATAAAGGCACTTCTTCTATTCGTAACGTTTTTATACTTAACAAGATTGTTAACTAACTTAGAAATACTTTTATAAGTAGTTTCTTTTTCCCGATAAAAAACATCTAAACCATTGTAGTGATAATCAAAAATATCTTGTCTAAATTGCTGAAAACCGGCACTAGTAGCATCTACAACAAATCCACGCTTGTTATAGCTAAAGCTACTTGAACCCCAACTATCGCTATAGCCAGTACTTCCACCCATTAATGAAATACGCATTGCTTCTTGAAAAAAAGTAGTTCCAGCAAATGGTTCATATGAATCTGCGTCCATAGCAATAATCACTAAGCCATAAAAATCTAAGAAACTTGTGAGTGCATCAAAATCATTTAGCTCAAAATAAATACTCTGATTTTTTTCATAAATAAAGCTCCATTTACTATCCATTACATTGAGCATAAGTGATCTATTCTCTGATCCTTCAACTGGACGTGTACTATTTACAACAACTTGAGCTGTATAGTTGGTTTCGTTCGAAGCAGCAGTAAAGAAAATATTAAAACTACATTTAATTCTTGGCCACTCCCAATTACCACTAGTGAATTTAGTGTTATTAAGATACTCTTCTATTTGGAATTGGAAAACTTCAAGATTTTCTCGGTAAACAGTTTGCAATTGCTCTGTATTAATTTGAACAGTTGCTTCTAATTCTTGTCCCCAAACATTCAAATTCAATAAAAGAAAAATGACAACAAAATACTTTTTCATAAATAGCTCAATTTGTTAAAGATTGATAATACAAATATTTTTAGATAACTTGCAATAACTTTGAATTACAAGACGTGAAACTTTCGCGAAATAATTAAAACTCGCCAGGGCTGGGCAAAAGCGAATAAAAGTTCCATACTATAATAATCACATAAGTAACATATGAATTTACTAAAGAAAATAATACTAATTCTTCTTGTTTTTTATGCCAAAAGTTTTGCACAAATAAAACCAGGAGCAAAACAAATCTCTCTTTCACACTCCGATGTAGCCTTAGCTTCTGATTCTTATGCTCTTTTCAATAATCCTGCTGGTCTATCTCAACAAAACTGGAGAGAGTTTAGCATCTATTATTCCCCTTCTCCTTTTGAAATAAGTAAACTCGCAAATGGTGCTGCAGTCTATCACGAGCCAACTGAATATGGATCCTTTGCTATTGCATACACAAATTACGGATTTGAATTATACAAAGAGAATAATTTCTTTGTTTCCTATTCAAAAAGGATTTTACAAAACTTTTTTGTTGGGGTTACTTTAAATTATCAAAATTTATCAATCAAAAATTATGGTAGTGATAATTCAATCACTCTCATGGTTGGCGGACTGACTCACATTTCACAAAATTTTAGAATTGGATTTGCAATAGATAATATTACTCGTTCTACTCTAGGTGAAGAAGATAATCAAATTCCCATGGTTTTTAATTTTGGATTAAGCTACACACTACTTTCGCAACTAATTTTTAATGCGGCAATAGAAAAAGAGATTGATAAAAATGAGTCTCTTCGTATTGGTATCGACTATCAAATAATAAAGTATTTGAATCTTAGAATTGGTGCAATGAACGAGCCATCATCTTTTTCTGCTGGAATTGGAATTAACTACTCAATTTTTGAAATTGACTACGGACTATTTAATCATCAAGATTTGGGTTTTACACATCAGATTGGAATTACAATTCAATTTGGAGGTGTTAAATCACGCATCGAAAGGATAAAAGAATATTTGAGTGAGGAATAGCTTGAATTTGAGAATAAAAATATTTTCTGTTTTTTTTCTAATTGCTACTCAATTTATTTTAGGACAAAATGATTCGCTAAAAAATGTTGGGCAAATTTTAGAGAATATTCTCAACGATGCAACATTAGAGCAAGAGAACTCACCACTATATGATTTGATTGAACAGTATATTGAAAATCCAATTGACTTGAATAGTGCCCGTGAATCTGAAATATTGGAACTGCCATTCTTAGATATTGAATCTGCAAATGCAATTATCCTGCATCGAAAAAAGTTTGGAAGATTATTTTCGTATTCCGAATTATCATTGGGAAACACGATCTCTCAGCATACTCTGAAAATACTTGAAGCATTTACCTTTTTAGTAAAAAAGGATAGTAAAGAATCCAATTCATTTTTTCAAAATTATAATTTAAAACTACGCTCAAGAATTTCAAGCAATATCCAAACAGCAGAAGGTCATAAAAATGGTTATTATAAAGGCTCACCAATTAAACTTTATAACAGATTAAAACTTGATGCAAATTCAAAAATACGTGCAGGAATATTAGTCGATAAAGATGCAGGAGAAAAATCATACTTTGATTTTTATTCATTCTATCTTCAAGTAAACAATTTGCTACCAGGTCTTAGTATTCTTGGTGGTTACTACACAATCGAGTTTGGACAAGGGCTTGCAATGTGGTCGCCATATTCATTTTCAAAAAGTAGTGAAGCTACAAACTCAATAATTAAACGAGCTCGCGGTATTTCACCTTACACAAGCGCTGGAGAATATTTATTTATGAAGGGCGGAGCCATTAGTTATTCCAACAATTATTTTGGACTAACTTCATTTTATTCACTTGAAGATGATGATTATTTTAACTCATCTAAAAATACTTTCGGATTCACTACATACGTTTCACCAATTGAAAACATTAAAATATCAGCACTCTATTTTCAGCGAAATGACGGAATAATATACTACACAGACAGAACTCCACAAGATTCAATAGAGAAACATCTCTCACTTTCATACAAAATAGTCCACAATAATCTTTTTCTAAACGGAGAGTTTTCATTTTATAATAGTAGCATCGCGAGTATTAATACACTTCAACTATCTCTTCTTCGCGAATTTTTAATAGTTGCTTCAATTCGTAATTATCCAAGCAGTTACCAAAGCTATTATGCACAGGGGTTTGGAGAGACAAAACGAACAAGTAATGAATTTGGAATTTATCTTGGTTTTAAATGGAGAACAGAACTTGGGATTATTAATTTTTATCTCGATCAGTTTAAGTTCCCAAATTCAACATCATCAATTACACTTCCAAGTAGCGGGAATGAGCTTTCCCTTAGCTACAAAGTATCTCCTGCTCCCAAAACTATTCTCTACTTTAGATATTTCTCAGAAAACAAAGAAGTATTAGAGTTAGTTCTAAATGAAAATAAAATACTAAATAGAAAAACAGATAAATTTAGAACCGAGTTTATCTATAATGTAAGTAAATCTATTAAAATAAAATCACGAGTAGAATTACTTTATCTGAATGAAACTAACTCAAACGAAAACGGTCTTTTGCTTTTTCAAGATTTCAAATATAGTTTGCCTTCTACTTTGACTCTTTATGGTCGTATAATCTTCTTCCAAACAGATAGTTTTGCTTCAAGAATTTACGAATTTGAAAATGATTTAATTGGCGTGATGACAAACCAACCTCTTTGGGGTTCTGGAATTAAATGGTATTTGCTTATTCGCTATAATCCATTTAATAATTTTAAGCTATCGTTAAAATATTCTGAACTTTACAAGCCAAATGAAACATTTTTAGGCTCAGGCTACAACTTGATTGAAGGCAACTTGAAAAATAAAATATCACTTCAAATTGATTATTCTTTTTAAATATTCCAAGAAATAATAGAAATATTTATTTGAATAATTTTTCGATAATTCCTTACTGTTTATTACTTTTTTGATAAGATTTTTTCTTATATTTAACTGTTACAGTTACCGTAACATTAGACTAATGT
>JAQICK010000438.1 GCA_027858595.1 Melioribacteraceae bacterium | reverse complement strand
AATTTGGTTCTTAGTAAATAATGTTGTATATTTTGAATTGTAAGACGGTAGTTTAGATGTAGTTGTAGTTGTAAATTGAATTTATCCCTCCCTAACATTCCTAATTCTGTCTAATTTTTATTTATTTTTTCAGGAGAATCTGTAATGGCAGATCGCAAAGAAGGAACCGTAAAATGGTTCAACAGTTCAAAAGGTTTTGGTTTTATTTCACAAGATAACGGCGAAGACGTATTCGTTCATTTTCAAGCAATTGTTAGTGATGGTTATAAAACTTTAGACGAAGGTCAAAAAGTTGAGTTTGAAGTATCTCAAGGACAAAAGGGATTACAAGCTAGTGACGTAAAAGTTATCTAAATTTAGTCTATTCAATTTTTATTTGAATAAAAAAAGCTTCTAGTTTAGGAGCTTTTTTCATTTTTAAATGTAATTGCTACAATACATACAAAGCACTCTAATGATTTGTTTTGTATTTTCACGCTTCCGAAAATCAGAGACTTTATATGCAAAAATTATTTGATAACAATATTATTCTAAAAGAAGATGTTCACGAATACCTATTACTCGATGATCCAGAAATTATTTTCACTTCATGCACAACTTTTGTAAAATATTTTTTCCAACCGTTTGATAAAATTGGTATAGCAAATAATCTCACTTCCACGCATCCTAATTATAGTACGATGACTCCACAAATACTTGTAGAACAATGGGATAAAATTGCAGAGGAAGGTACTTTAATCCATAATGAAATTGAGCAATTTATTAAAAACAAAGGGGATGAAACAACCAGAGCAAAAAGTAGGGTTGCAATTGAATGGATTAAGAAAAATTTCACAGATAAATATGATGTCTTTTCAGAAGTTATTGTTTATTCAAAGGAGTTAGCTCTAGCTGGTTCAATAGACATTTTGCTCTATGATAAAGAGGAAAAATCGTATAAAATTTTAGATTGGAAAACTAACAAAAAAATTGAAACTACTTCCTATAATAATAGAATGGGGAATCACAGGGCGAGCTCTAATTTAATGGATTGTAATTTTTACCATTACTCTATGCAACTTTCATTATATAGATATCTTTTGGAAAAACACTACAATATTTCGGTAACTGGAACAGCAATTTCTCATCTTACTAATGAAAAAGTAATTTCTTATAAAACAAAATATTATAAGCATGAGATAGAAGAGATGTTGAAAGTAAATAGAGTTGCCCTTAAGCAAAAGTCAGAAGATAGCTTAACCAAGAATTGGATATAAACATTATTAGCTGAATGACAAAATGTAAATTTTCACTCAACTTATAGTTTTAGTAAACATTAATTCAAACTGTTCACTATGGAAGTGATTTCTTGAGAGTTTTTGGCAACCACGATTTCCACTTGTAATATGATTGTAAATACGGAACCGCTGTGATTTCACCGCTAAAACCTAATGTTCGATAAACTATCATTTCAATATCCGTTACTTGAACTGAATTTAGCACCTTAGTATCAACTGAAATGCCATATTTTATTGCAAGAGCAACTGTTTTGTCTATATAAAGATTTTCCAATTTATTAAAATACAATCCTGTTTCTATTTGGTCTTTAACTTCAATATATGTTTTTGTTACTGAATTGCTATCATTTGCAGCAACATTATCATAGAATTCTCTTACCTCAGTTTCGTTGGTTTTAATAGCATCAAAAAAAGAGTTTCGATAATAGCTAGCCAAAAAACTTTCTTTCCAGAGAGTTAAATCATTTTGGATATCTTCCGAATTCTGTAATCCTCTTTTATATCCCTCACGAATTATTATCTCTTCAAATATGTATGTTTTGATTTTGCTATTTAATACGTTTGCAATTTCATGCTTGCTCATTTTGTCACAACTATATCCATTTAATTCCAAACTGAGCATATATTTTTTTAGGCTAATAGCAGAATTTTCAAACTTTATAAAATCGCTTAGAAGCATTTTAGGTGAAAAATTATTTTGAATTAATTTTATTTGATATCCATCAAGTTGATATTTTTTGAGGTTCTCGTTATATGAATCTTCTCCGCGTTCTATAAGTATTTGAGATATTTCATTCACCAAATCATCAAAAAGCCTCTTGTCGCTATAAGCCCTATTCCCTTTTACGTATTTATTGAAAAATTCCGAGTAAAATATTTTAGCTTTACGAGCAAATAACATTTCCTCAACCGCTTTTCTATTTTTGGTTTCAGATTGCACGGCTTCAATACTCTTTAAATAATAAATTACCCACCCGACTCTAACCGGTATGGGTTTTGTGAATTCATTTATTTGTAAAGAGTAAACGATATTTTCAAGATGTTCGTCCATTTGCCCGAAGACTACTGGAACTCCATCAATTTGTTGCTTATGCTCTACGCGGTCAATCAATAATGAGTCTATGCTCTTTCCAGAGAGTAATTCGTTGTATAAGAGTTCAATTTCATTTTCACTTTTCGAAAAAAGAAAGTTCATAACTCTTTTTTCATTTAGCTTTAAAAGATTATCCGAAATCTCCATATCAGTAATTTGAACCTTACTCTCTATCTCAATCTTGTAGAGTTTATCTCTAATGAGTTTTCGTTCAATATTTTTCACTGAATTGTAGACGTATGGTATTGTATCCATTGAGAGTGATTCAGCCTCTAAAGACCAGAGCTTTTCAGCAATTAGCGAGTAAAGAAAATTTACTTTGGTACTGTCAAAATCTGATTTTTCTTTTGGTGTAAACTCAAATCGTTGTATAAATTCATTAACTGATAATTCTAAACTCCCAATTTTTGCAAGGTTTTGTTCCTGAGCAAAACAGGCTACACTGAGGAAGAGCATAGATATTAAAAAAGCATATACTTTGTGTTGCATTAATTTATTCCTATAATTTGAAAGCTAAATATATTTATTAAAAATCAAAATATTTAGATAATATTTTGTAAACCACATTGTGAAACTTGACAATTAAGAGCATAACCTCCAACTGCTATGACAAAAAAGAATTAAATTTGACATTTAGATTCTGGAAGTTAGAATATCAATATAAATCTATTCTAATAAAAATTTGGGAGAGCACAAGATTTTTATAGAAATTAAAAATTTGATTGGAGTTTTCCGTTTTATTTTATAATATTTGTATTCTCATTTTATGAGAATGTTCTACCAACATGGAGAGTTGGCAGAGCGGTTGAATGCACCGGTCTTGAAAACCGGCAAGGATGCAAGTCCTTCTGGGGTTCGAATCCCTAACTCTCCGCCCCAAATAATTAAGCCCTTTACTTACGTATTGGGCTTTTTTATTATATGCCTCAAATAGCCTATTTTAGCCCATATAGTACGTTTCTAGAGAGTATTCTAAAGATTCAAGGTGTTTGTTGCAAGAAGCATGAAGTGGTGAAATTCCCAATAATACATATAATACCATAGGTTTGAAACCTCATGGACCAATTTTGGACCAATTATACTCCTCATTGCAAGTAGAAATAATAACTCCTGGCTGTACAAGTTCATCCAACGCCACCTTTGAAATTGAGCTATTTTCAGTGTTTTTCACTGGGGATTGTATTTACTTCAAAAGATGAATGGATTGGCTGTGCCATCCCAAACTTCGTACGCATAGGATTTCACTAAATTTCTGGGGTTAATATTAAAAAGTATATTCCAGTAGCATAGTAGAAAAGCTTAAGTTATAAATTACGGTTGAGAAAAAGAATAGGACAATACTTGACAAATATGTTCTATTTGTTTACATTCAAAGGACAATCAATCCATTATTGT
>JAQICK010000094.1 GCA_027858595.1 Melioribacteraceae bacterium | reverse complement strand
AAAGTAACAATTCCAGAAGGGATATGGCAACATAAGTTAGCGGAGCTACTAGAAAATGAATTACGCCTTGATGCAAAAAGGTTTTTGGAGCTAACAGATAACAAGTCTTTTCTCAACTCGCTTAATATTGTTGGAAATAGTTTAGAAGGATATTTGCTCCCTAATACATATTTATTTTACGAAAATAGTTCAATTGAAAATGTAATTAGAAAATTAAAATCTGAAATGGATAAAATATTTATTGCAGATTCTGTAAGTAAACAAATGTCAAAATTAAATAAAACTAAAAACGAAATTTTAACATTAGCTTCAATTATTGATGGAGAAACTAATAAAGAATCTGAGCTAAAACTTATTTCTGGAGTTTATCATAATCGGTTAAAAAAGGGGATTCGTTTGCAAGCCGATCCTACAATTCAATATTTAAAAAGGCACAAACGTAGTAAAAACAAAGTATATTATAAAGATTTAGAAGTTGATTCTCCTTATAATACATACAAAAACAAAGGATTACCACCAAGCCCAATTAATAATCCTGGTAAAAATGCTGTGCTTGCTGCAATTTTTCCTGAGAAAACAGATTACATATTTTTTGTTGCCGATGGAACCGGCGGACACAAGTTTGCTGAAAAATTAAGTGACCACAATAATAATGTTAGAGCCTACAGAAGATGGAGAAGCTCACAATGAAAAGAATAATTAAGTATTTGACAATAATAATTGCCGGAATTATTCTGGTTAAATGTGCTAATCAACAATCGCCACCGGGTGGACCAAAAGATACTGAGCCACCAGAAATAGTTGGAGTTTATCCTGAGAATGGAACACTAAATTTTGCTGATGACTACTTTGAAATTGATTTTTCGGAATACGTTGAAAAGCTATCGTTATTAGATGCTCTATTTATTTCACCAGAAATACAGAATTTGGATTACGATTGGAGTGGCACATCTGTTCAAATTACATTTGATGATACTCTACTTGTAAACACAACTTATACAGTATCCATTGGATCAAGCATAAAAGATTTGAATAATCAAAACCCTATGACTGAAGCAATGAATATCTCTTTTTCAACAGGAGAAAAAATAGATGTTGGAGAAATTACTGGTAAAGTTTATGATAACGATTTAACTGGCACAATGATTTTTGCATATTTAAAAGCTGATACATTTGCAAACCCACTTTTCGAGAAGCCGCAAAATATTACTCAAGTTGGCGAGAATGGAGAATTCAAATTACTTGGATTAAAAGAAGGTGAATACAGAATATTTGCATTTATGGATGAAAACGGAAATCGTCTTTATAACATTGGTGATGAAAAATATGGAGTTAGTTCAAAAACAATTAATATTAGCGATTCGGCTAATTCTATTAACGGAATTAATTTTAAACTAACGCGTGAAGATACTATTGCACCGTTTATTTCAAGTGTTACAATGACAGATAAACATCATATATCCGTTGAGTATTCAGAACTATTAGATTCTACAAAACTAAACGCATCTAATTTTTATATAGTTGATACAGCTTCAAATAGAAATATTGATATAAAACATCTCTACCAAGGAAATAGAAAGAAATTTGAGTATTTTTTATCAATTGCTGATACACTAGACATCGAAGCAAACAAGATTCTTATTGCTGATAGTATTTATGACAAGCATAGTAATCTTGCAACTTATGATAGTTACGAATTTGTTGTGAACGAAAAACCAGACACATTATTACCAGAAATTAAAAGCATTTCATCTACTTTTGGAAAGAACAAAATTGATTTCCTAAAACCAATTTTTACAATTAATTTTAACGATGGCATTGATGCAAAACAATTGAAGACCGCTTTAATACTGGATAAATATAATTGGGAATTAACAAAGCGAGATGATGCTTCATTTATAGTTAAAATTTTAGAAATATTGGAAGCAAATGAAAACATTGAATTTAGTATCAATAGAAAAATGTTGAGTGATGCAGCAGGCAATAGTCTTGACTCAGTTCAAGTATTTACAATTAAAACTTTGACAGGCCGTGAATTCTCAGGTTTATCCGGAAAAATAAATTCCTCTGATAGCACATCAAATGTAATAGTAGTTATAAATAATACTAAAGATGCTTTACTTAATTACACAACTAAAGTGACTCATGAGAATGCGTATAAATTTGAAAGAGTTTTGCCTGGTTTAAATATAATTTGGATGTTTCAAGATATTGACAAAAATGAAAATTACAACTTTGGGAAAATTTCACCATTTGAATTATCTGAAGAATTCTTTGTTCATCCAGACACAGTAAATCTCCGTCCACGTTGGCCAGTTGGTGATGTTAATTTAAATATCAATTAATTCGTTAAAGCTTTACTGAATCTCATTGTGAGAATTGACCTATTAAAATTTTGTAGAACGTCCATTATGATTATTGCTATTTAACAAGTTACATTATTCATATAAATAATATTTTTTAGATAATAACTTAAAAGCTTCAATATCTTTATCTAAATATTCTTTTACATCAGATACTTTAAATTGTTTTGAGAATAAAGTCCTTATTTTATCAGTTCCCATTGCTTTATCAAATGCGTTTAGATGACGAGATTTAGTCTCTTTCAAAATATTATAATCTGGATACATTTCATGTAACTCTTGTAAAACGTAAAGTTGAGTTTTCATCAATTCAGCTTTGTCATAATCTGTTATAAATGCTTCAACTCCAGAAATTAGTTCACCTTTTGCATGAGCATAATATGGTTTATAAGTAATTGGCATAAAGATTAAACCTGGAAGTTCTAAGTTATTTAATCTCTTTGATAATTCAATTCCGTTAACACCTTTATAGGCAAAGGTTTGAAAGGGAAGAGTGTAGCCAACCCCAATAGAAATAACGTCTCTAAGTTCACCAACAATTCCTGACATAACATAAAATGCAGGAGAGTCTTTGTGTGGTATATGAGGGGAAGTAGGAACCCAATTTAATCCAGTATCCTCAAAAGAATAATTCCGTTTCCATCCTTCCATTTTTACAACATTCAATTTACAATGGGCTTTGTTAGCAAGCATTCTTTCATCATTAAGCATTAAAGCCAGTTCACCAACAGTTAATCCATAAACATATGGGATAGGGAATTGACCGATAAATGAAAAGAATCCTTCTTCTACAATACTTCCTTCTACTTTATTACCGCCTAATGGATTTGGTCTATCTAGAACAATAATTTCTTTATCAAATTCAGCTGCGGCTTCCATTATTTTACCAAGAGTACTAATAAAAGTATAAGATCGACAACCTACATCTTGAATATCATAAACTAAAGCATCAATATTCTCAAATAATTCTTTTGATGGTTTTCGGTTTTTACCGTATAGTGAATAAACAGGAAGTCCAGTAAGTTTATCAGTACCATCACTTACTTTATCACCAGCCTCAACATCTCCTCTAATTCCGTGCTCTGGTCCAAACAGTGCAACAAGCTCAAAGCCAGTTCCAGCATTGAGAATATCAATTGTAGAGATAAGTTTGCTATTAACTCCAGAAGCATTGGTTACTAACCCTACTCTTTTATTTTGGAGTATTTCAAAATTGCTTTCAACTAAAACCTCAATTCCAAGTTTCACTTTTATTTCTTGTGAAGATATTGTTAAAGGAAAAAGCAGAAGTGAAAAAGCGAAAAGGTTTATCATTAAATTCTTTTTATGATTCATAAATAATCTCGCCATTTTTAATTGTCATAACATTTAAATTTTTTCCAACGTTGTAAACTATCTCTGAATAATCAACAGCATCAAAAATAGAGAAGTCGGCATTTTTCCCTGGCTCTATACTTCCTGATACATCTGAAACATCAAGGGCTTTAGCGGAGTTTATAGTTACAGCCGATATGATTTCTTCAATTGTCATATTCATCTTAATTGCAGCAAGAGACAAAATTAATTGAAAATTTGAGATATGTGAAGAACCAGGATTGTAATCAGTTGCAAGTGCAACAATTGCGTTAGCATCAATCAGCTTACGAGCTGGTGCGTAGTCGTAATTTAGAAAGAAAGAAACCCCTGGAAGTAAAACGGCAGTTGTATCACTATTGAAAAACAAATCAATCTGATTCTCTTTTAATACTTCAAGATGATCTGCACTTACAGCATTCATATTTAGAGCAACTTCTAGCCCACCAATTGAATTAAACTGCTCTGTGTGTAGCTTCAGTTTAAGCCCGTTTTCTTCAGCAACTTTAAAAATTCTTTCAGTTTGCTTTGCAGTAAAAGCTGTTGATTCACAAAAAGCATCACAGAATTTTGCAAGCTTATGTTCTGCAACGTATGGTATAAGTTCGTTAGTTAAAAGTTCAATATATTTATCATTATCATTTTTATATTCTGGTGGAAAAGTGTGAGCACCGAGAAATGTTGAAATTATATCAATAGGAAATATTTTATTTAATTCTTTTATAACTTGTAAAAGTTTTATCTCGTCGTAAAAACTTAAACCATATCCGCTTTTAATTTCTAGTGTTGTAATACCCTGTGAAATAAAATATTTGATGCGAGGTGTAATAATGTTAATCAATTCATCAAAAGACGAATGTCTAACTGCTTCCATCGTGTTTGTAATTCCACCACCAAGTTTTGCAATTTCCTCATAATCAACGCCTTTTAATTTTAATTTAAATTCTTCTGCCCTAGAACCAGCAAAGGCAGTGTGAGTATGGCATTCAACCAATCCAGGTAATACAACTTTGTTTTCTAAATTAATTTCTTTATCATATTTTGCTTTATTGATAGATGAATTATTAATTACACTTTTAATCTTTCCATCTGCAATTAGAATTGAATGGTCTGTAAGAACTCCGATATCACTCATCTCTTTACCACGTTTATAGTTCTTACCGCTACTATTTGCAGTAATAATTTGTTTCGGGTTTCTAAGTAATGTTATCATAAGGCTTGGCTTCATTTTTGTTAAATTTCAATTCTTGTAATGTAATACTAAATAGCACATAGAAAAAAGAAAAGATTACTAATATCGAATATTTTTGATAGAGAGTCAATATTTTTGTATTTTTGAAACTTGTTTTCTTAAATAAAAGAAACCCGGGGAATTATGGCATCTGCAAAAAGTTTAAAAATATTGTTTGTAACATCTGAAGTAGTACCATTTGTAAAGACAGGCGGATTGGCAGATGTATCTTCTGCACTTCCTCAAAAACTGCAAGAATTAGGACATCAAGTTAGAATAGTTGTTCCTAAGTATGGTTCGATAGATGAGAGAAAATATAAGATTCATGAAGTTGTTAGATTAAAAGACTTAACAACAATGATTGGTAAAAAAGAAGTTGTTTATTCTTTGCGGTCTTCATTTCTAGTTGGCAGTAAAGCAAGAGTGCAAATCTATTTCTTAGATAATGATGAATATTTTGGTAGTCGTCATAGTTTATATCGTGACCCAGTAAAGGGAAATAATTTTAAAGATAATGATGAGAGATTCATTCTTTTATCTAAATCTGTTTTTGAACTTATCGATAAATTAGGTTGGGTTCCAGATGTTATCCATATAAACGATTGGCAAACTTCACTTATACCTGCATATCAAAAAACTTTGTATAAAGATAACGAGCAATTCAAAAACATTAAAACACTTTTAACAATTCATAATATTGGTCAACAAGGAATTTTTCCTAAAACATCTTTTAGCAAAACTGGTTTACCTGATACTTTAAATAATAATAATGGAATTTTATTTAAGGACAAAGTAAATTTCCTTAAGACGGGATTAAAATATGCAGATACCATAAGTACTGTAAGTGAATCTTATTCTAAAGAGATTTGTAAAATTCCAGAAATTAGCGGCGGACTAAAAGCCGAAATAAATTGCAGAAAAAAAGATTTGTTTGGAATTGTAAATGGAATTGATCCTCTCATTTGGAATCCAGAAAAAGATAAAATAATAGCAAAGAAATTCTCTTCAACATCATTAATAAATAAATTAACGAACAAAGAAGAGCTAGCTGATAAATTTGGTCTGGATTATGAACCAGAAATTCCAACGATAGGTATGATTTCACGATTAGAAGATGACAAAGGCTTTGATCTTTTGAAGAAAACTTTCAAAGAGATTATGGCACTTGATATAAAATTTGTTCTACTTGGCACTGGTGAGAAAAAATACCACAAATTCTTTGAAGAAGCAGAAATGAAATACGCAAATAAATTCGCTTGCTATCTCGGATTTGATGATGACTTAGCACATCTGATTGAAGCAGGTTCCGATATGTTTTTAATGCCTTCTAAATATGAGCCTTGTGGATTAAATCAAATGTACAGTCTAGTTTATGGAACAATTCCTATTGTTAGAAAAACGGGTGGTTTGGCTGATACGGTTGAAAATTATGATGCAAAAACCAAAAAAGGTAATGGATTTGTATTCACTAAATATGATTCAAAAGATTTGCTTAGTGTTATCAATAAAGCTCTCACTCTCTATCAAGACAAAAAAGCTTGGGAAAGATTAATGAAAGCAGGAATGAAAGTTGACTTTAGTTGGTTAAAATCAGCTAAAAATTATGTTAGCTTATATAAAAATATATTGAAGTAGCTTAATTAAATGTCGCATCCTACAGTTTTTTTTGACAGAGATAATACGCTAAATTATGATCATGGTTATTTAGCTGATCCTAATCTTGTAAGATTATTTGAGGGAGTAGGCGAAGGTATTGCTAGATTAAAAAATGAATTTAATTTTAAGATTGTTGTTATCTCTAATCAATCTGGAATTGCAAGAGGACTTTTTACTGAAACTGAAGTAGATGCCGTTAATGAAAAAATTAATGCAATTTTGAAAAACAACTTTAATACTGAGATAGATAAGTTTTACTACTGTCCATTTCATCCAGATTTTAGTACAGAAGAAGAGAGTAAATGTAGGAAACCTTATCCGATGTTGGTTGTTAAAGCTGCTGAAGAATTAAATATTGATTTGAGTAAATCATATTTTGTTGGTGATAAAGCCTCTGATATTGAATGTGGAATAAATGCCGGCATTAAAACTGTTTTAGTAAATTATAAAAATTCAGATGAAGAAATTATTTCATTGAAAAATAGAAATAAAACAC
>JAQICK010000441.1 GCA_027858595.1 Melioribacteraceae bacterium | reverse complement strand
GAGGTATATAAGAACAATGTTTGACAAGGAATATTTTTCAAAAGATATTTTCGATTTTCTTGTTATTCTTTGCAAGCATAAAGTCAAATTTGTATTGGTTGGTGGCGAAGCGGTTATCTATTATGGGCATGCCCGTCTTACGGGTGATATTGATATTTACTATGAGTTAGCCGAAGAAAACATTGGAAAATTATGGAATGCTCTGTTAGAGTTCTGGGATGATAATATTCCAATTATTAAATCAAAAAATGAATTTAATAAAAGTGGAATTGTAGTTCAATTCGGGCTTCCTCCAAATAGAATAGATTTAATAAATACTATTGAGGGAATTGAATTTAATGAAGTTTGGGAAAACAAAACAACAGAAAGCCTAGATCTGGGTAATGGAGAAAGTCTTGAAATTTATCTCATTGGGATAAAAGAACTCATCAAAAACAAAGAATCTGCTGCCAGACATAAAGATTTGGAAGATGTAA
This sequence comes from Melioribacteraceae bacterium, assembly GCA_027858595.1. Lineage (GTDB taxonomy): Bacteria > Bacteroidota > Ignavibacteria > Ignavibacteriales > Melioribacteraceae > 1-14-2-50-31-20. The sequence continues at coordinate 2,083 of JAQICK010000441.1, read as the reverse complement.
AATTCTTAAAAGCAATTAATGCTAAAAAGAAATAGTATCTCACAGACCCACGGAAGAGTTATTCCTTTGTCCTTTTATCTTGAATCTTTAGAGTCTCAGTGCCTTATGCCGAAGGCATTCTCTGCAAGAGTCCTCCGGACCTTCGGGAGCAGTTTGTGTCTTGTATCTTTTCTATGAAAATCCTTTGCGTCTCAGCGGCTTTGCGGTTTTCTTTTAACTATTAACTTGGTGTACTTATGAATTACAAAGAAGAATTATTACAAAAAATTAACGACAAATCATTCGTTGTCGGTATTGTTGGGCTTGGCTATGTTGGCTTGCCTCTTGGACTTGAATTTGCCGAAAAAGAATTCAACGTTCTTGGCTTTGATATGGATCAACGTAAAATTGATTTTCTCGAGAAAGGTGAGACATACATAAAACATATCCCAACCGATAGAATTAGCAAATCGGTAAATTCTGGTTTTCTTAAATCCACAACAGATTTTAGCAGAATGCCCGAAGTTGATGCATTAATTATTTGTGTACCGACACCACTTGACGAACACCGTGAACCAGATATGAGTTATGTTGAAGGCACTGCAAAAACAATCCAAAAATATTTACGTAAAGGACAATTAGTAACGCTAGAATCAACTACATACCCTGGAACAACTGAAGAAATGTTACTCCCACTATTCCAAAATGCACCAGCATTTCAACAAAAAATGACACTGAGCGATAGCGAAGTAAATGACCCAATGACCAATGACTCTCCTTTTGTTGTTGGTGAGGATTTTTTCCTTGCTTATTCACCAGAACGTGAAGACCCTAATAATCCAAGCTACACAACAGCAACAATTCCAAAAGTACTTGGAGGTATGACCGAAAACTGTAACGAAATTGCAAAAGCACTTTATGAGCAAGTGATTGTGAAAGTTGTAAGTGTTTCTTCTCCCGCTGTTGCAGAAGCTACAAAAATTGTTGAAAATGTTTACCGCTCAGTAAATATTGCTCTTGTAAATGAACTTAAAATGGTTTTTGATAAAATGGGCATAGATGTTTGGGAAGTAATAAATGCTGCAGCAACAAAGCCTTTTGGATTTAATGCATTCTATCCTGGTCCTGGACTTGGCGGACACTGCATCCCTATTGATCCATTCTACTTAACTTGGAAAGCCAGAGAGTTTGAAGTCAATACAAAGTTCATAGAACTCGCTGGCGAGATAAACACATATCAACCATACTATGTTGTTGAAAAAGCAATGGCTGCTTTGAACGAAAGCAAAAAATCTCTAAACGGTAGTAAAGTATTGCTAATGGGAGCAGCTTATAAAAAGAATGTTGACGATATGCGTGAATCGCCATCTCTAAAATTGATTGAAATTTTAAGAGAGAAGGGTGCGGAAGTAGAGTACAACGATCCATACATTCCAGTTCTGCCAAAAACTAGAAAATATGATTATGATATGAAGTCGGTTGAACTTACTGCCGAGAATATTTCATCGTATGATTTAGTTTTAGTAAGCACAGACCACGATGATTATAAAGAAAAATTAGATTTAATACATGACAATGCTCAAGCAATTCTTGATACTAGAAATTTGTTTGATGGATTTGATGTTTTTAAAGGATAAAGAGGACAGTGAACAAGTAAAGAGTAAAGAGTAAACAGTAATGAGTGACGAGTAATCAGTGATCAGTAATCAGTGACAAGCTGTCTATCCCTGAATAGTGTTGACCGTAAAGGAGCAACTCATGGAAGGGAAAGTAAAATTACAGTACCGAAGAAACTTTACAGAAGAATTTAAGAAATCACGAGTTAGCGAGTATGAACGAGGAGAAAACACAGTAAAAGAAATATCAAAATTATTTGGTATTAAGTGTGCAGTACTTTATCGTTGGATATATAAATATTCACTATATAATAAAAAATCCTATAAGATAGTAGAAATGAAAGATAGTTCCACATTAAAACTCAAAGATCTCACAATTCGTATGAGAGAATTAGAACGTATTGTTGGAGAGAAACAAATCAAGATTGATTATTTAGAAAAAATAATTGAGTTAGCAGAGGACGAGTATAATATAGATGTAAAAAAAA
>JAQICK010000177.1 GCA_027858595.1 Melioribacteraceae bacterium | reverse complement strand
AAGATTAGAAAACTATCAAATTACTCTACTAAAAACGAGTGGAGACGAGATATCAATTAATTTTGATGTTAGAAGTATAAAGGATGACAATGGCAAATTACAATATTTTGAAGGAATAGTTGCAAAATCAGAGAGTTATGAAAGCAAATATAATGAGTTGCTTGAAGAGATAGATGAACTTAAAAAGAAAGCAAAAACTTCAAATGTTGACAATGATAAAAAAAATGAAGAGTTGCGTGTAGAACTAGAGGCACTAAGGGAGAAAGAAAAAACGTCATCGTCGCAAGTGAACAAAGCTAATTATACTAAAAATGTTAAAAGTCAATATCTTGCAAATATGACTCACGAAATTAAAACCCCAATTAATTCTATTGTTGGATTCCTAACATTAATTGAACAAAAGCTATTTGATAATGAAGAGGAATTGCAAGATTTTGCACATAATGCAAGAACATCTGCCGATTCTTTGCTGGAGATAATTAATAACATTTTAGATATTTCCAGATTAGAATCCGATAAAATGGAATTGGACGAAGAAGAGTTTGATTTACGGAAAGAAGTAGAAAAGGCAAAAACAATATCGTTGCCTGCAGGCGGTAAAGAGAATTTAATAGTTAAGACAAATATCTCTGATAAAATTAGCTCTACTGTGGTAGGCGATTCACTTAGATACAGACAAGTGTTGGTAAATATTTTAACTAATTCAGTTAAATATACTGAGTCGGGTAGCATTGAAATTTCGGTTGAAGTTGAAAAAGAACGAGAATTAAGTTACTTAATTAAAACCACAGTTAAGGATACAGGAATTGGGATTCCGAAAGATAAACTCTCTTTACTATTTAAACCATACACTCAAGTGAAAACCAAAAAGTGGAACAAGCAAGATGGTAGTGGACTTGGGCTAATGATTTGCAAAGAACTTATACGTTTAATGGATGGCGAAATTATAATTAAAAGTAAAGAGGGATCTGGAACAATTGTTGAATTTACTACCTCAATGAAATTGCCGAAAGCACTTGAAAGATTTGACGCTAGAAAGGATGAAATCAAAAAAAAGTTGCCAATTGTTGAAAATGAGACTTTAACTACTATCAATGAACCAGAGGACAAAAAAAATGAAGAACCAATCCAACATGAGGATAATTCAAAACTAATTGCAGAAGAAGTAGTAAACTCATCCGATTTTAATGAAGAAATACATTCTGACACAAAGCGCATTCTATTAGTTGAGGATAATCCGATAAGCCAAAAAGTAGAGTTGAAATTACTTAAAGAGAGTGGATATAGTGTTGAGGCAGTTTCAAATGGTTTTGATGCGATTGAAGCTGTGAAAACAAATAGTTTCCATTTGGTGCTTATGGATGTTGAAATGGCAGAAATGGACGGCTTAGAAAGCACTAGAAGAATTAGAGCTTTAGAAGCTCCTACTGGAAAAATTCCAATAATTGCTGTAACAGCTCATTCAAGTATGAAAGATAGAGAAAAATGTCTTGCTTCAGGCATGGACGATTATATTGCAAAACCAATTAATATTAATTTTATGAAGATGACAATTGGCCATTGGCTACTAAAAGAAATTGAAATTTAATCACATCTTTGGTTAAATTTATTTAACTATCAAAAAATCATACAGTAATTAAGGAGAAATTATGGAAGATTTTAATAATCTAAATTCTGAAAATGTTTCGGAACAAACAAAATCAGTTGATGTCTTTGGGTTTACCTTTAATAGAATGACTTCAGATATGAAATTTCTTGGTATGTTCTATATTATTTACGGTGTTCTCGCTTCGCTGTCAATAATCGGTGCAATAATTGGAATTCCTCTTTTAATATCTGGCTTACGCTTGCGAGAATCTGCAAATGAGTTAAATTCCTATCGTGGCACAAACGATGCTCATTATTTGCGAAGAGGATTTGAGTTGCAGGGTAAGTTTTTTAATATTCAAAAAATTATAATTTTGGTTGGAATTGTAATAACAGTATTATACATAATAGGTATTGTATTGGTTCAGCGTGAACTGGAATTTCTGTTAAAAACCTTATGGGAAAAACGTGATAAATTTAGCCAACATTTTTCACCTTATATCGCTCTAATTTAGCTTTCTGCAATTTAGCATTTCTTAAACT
>JAQICK010000465.1 GCA_027858595.1 Melioribacteraceae bacterium | reverse complement strand
GAGTTTTTGCAAAACAAGTGTTTTGCGTCTTGTCATTTCGAACGAATGTGAGAAATCTCTCATAAATCAAAAGATTTCTCACCCAAAAAATGGGTTCGAAATGACAGATACTCTATTTTGTAGAAACTCTACTATTTAAAATTAGTTTTGCTGTAAAGATCTTCCACCTTTTTTCTTGCCCAAGGTGTTTTCCGTAAAAATTTCAAACACGATTTTACAGAAGGATTACTATTGAAACAGCGTATCTCAATAGATATTCCAAGATACTCCCATCCGTAAAAATCAACAAGTTTATTAATTATCATTTCTAATGTAACACCGTGTAATGGATTATTATTCTGCTCTTCAGTCATGTTCAGTTAATCCTATATTTTAGATAAAGGGGAGTCGCTCAATTTGAACCCTAAATCTTCTTTTTTATTAGTAAGCAGCTCCAAATAGTGATGTTTAACTTTTGTTAGAATTATATCAGCTATTGCTTATAATAGTTAGCTTGATGGAACCAAATGTACTGAAAATTTAATATAATGGCATTAAGGTTCTTTAGAATATAATTGAAATATTATATTCTTTACAAAATAAATAATTTCTTCCAAAAGATTTCTGTGAAAAAATGACAATCTAAAAATAATATTTTGCTGAAATTCTATTGCTATCTCAAAAGTTGGAAATAGTCTTTTGACTTATTTTAAAATTAGTTACTTAAACATCTATTAAATAAAGGCTATACTTAACCTCCGAAAGTTTGTCATACCCAAATGTTTTTATTGGGTATCTTACCAAAGCAAGAGATTCTCGATAGAAACATTCGAGAATGACATCAGTTTTTAGATTAACAAAGCCTCTAAATAGTAACATCAAAAAAAATATCTCACAATTTTCTTGGCTTGTAAATACATTGAAAATACAATGCTTTGAGAATTGAAAATTGTGAGAATTAAATATTTTATATATTATCTTGAAAAGAGGTTACCATGATTTAAATGTACATCTCTCTGCTTCTTTCTAATAAAAATTTTAACAATATGTTCCAGAAACGAGGATACATCTTTTAAGAAAATAAAAGCATCAGCCCCATTCTGTAATAAACGATTTCTCGAGGCATGATTTTCTATTCTTGTATAAACTATAATGTTTGTATCTGGAGAGATTGCTTTTATTTGTTCTACGAATGATTCTTCAATTTGTTCGCCAAATTCAATTTCGGTTACAACAATATCAATATGTTTGGTAGCGTGTTTATCAAAGTAATCCGCTTTTGATGTTTTTATTATTTGATTTACATTTGGAACTTTTTCTAATAATGAAGCAATCCCTTCCAGTAAAGTAGGAGAATCATTTATAACACAAATACTAATAGATTTAGCATCAGTTTTATTGATAGTTAAATTCAAGTTCTGTTTTACTTTTACTTGAGATTTTAGCATTTCTTTAGATAATATAAACATAATACAAATCCTCCATTTGTTTTTTGTTATTCTAAATCTAAGGGTTTACATTTCGTTTGGATAGAGCAGATAATATGATTCTTCTGTAGCAGAATGAGGTATAAAGTTTGTAGCACAAAGTGTGACAAAAAAGTTATGAGTTAACTTTTTGTTCTAATTATTTAATCAATCAACTTGTTTTTAATAACATAATATGCAAGTTCCATGTTATTATTAAAGTCCATTTTTGATAAAATTCTTGTTCTGTAAGTATTAACAGTATTTATGCTAATCGATTTGGATTCGGCAATTTCTTTTACTGATTTTCCTCTAGCTATTAAACACATAACCTCAAACTCTCTATCAGATAGACGGCTATGCAGGGTTCCGCTAAAATTATCATCAATAGTTTCTGCTAGTTTTTCTGCAATAGATGGAGTTATATATTTCCTCCCTGTGGAAATAGTTCTTATGGCTTGTAATAATACATCCACTGGAGCTTCTTTTGATAAATAGGCATTAGCTCCAGCCCTTATTGCCCTAATTGCAACACGCTCTTCTGGCTGCATACTAAAAATCAATACAGGAAGTTTTGGTTCAAATTTTCTAATATCTCCAAGAATTCCAATTCCACTTCTGCCTGGAAGACCAACATCTAGAATAACAACATCAAATTTATCGGTACTAATTTTACTTAATAGTGCTTCTCCAGTCTCAACTTCAGCAGTTATTTCTAAATCAATCTGACTATTTATAATCCTCTTAATTCCTTCACGTATTACTTGATGATCGTCGGCAATTATAATTCTTAGCATAAAAATCTCGATATTTTTTTCAGTTTAAAAATAGTAAGAAAATAAGATGCAAAATAGTTATTTTAATGAAATAATTAAACCAAAAAAACAGAAATAGATTGAATAAGAAAATAAATTATAAAATAAAGTGGCAACATGTTCTAATAGTTTTTACTATTATTATTTCTACATTACCTGCTCTAATAATCGGGTTAAGTTTAATTAATAAAACTGAGCAGGAACTTACTCAAAGTGTAAATTTACAACTAACCGATATAGCAAATAATGCTTCAAATGAAATTAATCACTTTTTTGTCGGGCAACTTGAAAAACAATTTTTAATAAAAAGAAGTATTGAAAATGAAAATCTTGGAGTTAGTGAAAAAATAGCCTTAATAGTATCAGCCGTTAGTAGTATTGATGAGTTGGTTTCAATTGAGCTTGTATTTAAAGAAAAAACCGGATTTTCAACAGCAATTCAAAGTCAAAAAGCTTTTGTAGATAGTTTAGTTTCAGCCAATAATCTGGACTTGGTTGAGTTAATTGAAAA
>JAQICK010000322.1 GCA_027858595.1 Melioribacteraceae bacterium | reverse complement strand
GCAATAATTTCAATTGAAAATAGTTTGCTTTTTAAAGAAACTTTGGAAAAACAAAAACTCGAAAAAGATTTAGAGATTGCAAAAAAAATTCAAGAAAAATTGTTGCCAAGTAAACTTCCAACAATGGTAAACTTTGAAATTGCAGCGTTTAACAAAGCTGCAAAACAAGTTGGTGGAGATTATTACGATGCAATAAAGTTAGAGGATGGAAAAATTTTACTTGCTATTGCAGACGTTTCAGGCAAAGGTGTACAAGCCGCATTGCTAATGGCAAATCTTCAAGCATTTTTGCAATCTATAAGCAAACAGAACAAAGAGCTTTCAGATGCGTCAAACTTACTCAACGATCTTGTAAGCGAAAACACTACCGATGGAAGATTTATTACATTTTTCTGGGGAATATTGAACGATGAAAGCAAGGAGTTTCAAAGCGTAAACATGGGCCATAATCCACCATTGTTAATAAGAGACGGAGAAATTATTAAACTTAAAATTGGTGGAATGCTGATGGGAGTAATGCCAACAATGGTTCCATACAAAAAAGAGATTACTCAATTACAAAAAGATGATTTACTTATAATGTTTACCGATGGAATTACTGAAGCAATGGATCAAAGTGAGGAAGAGTTCTCAGATGAAAATTTGGAAGAACTTTCGCTTCAACTAAGTGAGTTAAGTGCTGACGAATCGTTAAAGAGAATTTTAAGAGAAGTTGATAAACACACAAAAGGCAATGAGCAATCGGATGATATTACATGTATTGCCGTGAAAGTAAAGTGAAAATTTGGATAGAATAGAAAACATATTATCGAAATATAGAAGCAAAATAATTGCCCCAATAGTGCTGGTTTTATCCGTATTGGTTTTAGCACAATTCTATTTTATTCTTGAAATTACTCCTCAACCTAACGATGAGTGTTTGTGGGAACCTCAAGAGGTTTCTAAAGATAGTGTGGGTTTCTTTTTTAATGATGTAAAATTGGACGGCGTAACTTGGAAAGCTGGCATTAGAGACGGCGATCAGTTATTGCAAATTAATAACAAACCAATACTTAGACTTAATGAAGCAACTTCAATTCTTAATAGCATGGCAGAAGGGGATTCGGCACTTTATGCTGTTTCAAGAAATGATGAAATTTTCGAAACTAAAGTAGAAGTTAAAAAGCTAATCCAGTTTGGCGGATTTGCATTTGCTCTACTCGGTTTTATTTGGTTACTTGTCGGATTTATTGTAATTAAATCTAAAGAGAATGGTGAAACTCAAATTACATTTTTCCGTATTGGAATTGCTTTAGTTCTCTCGGCATCCTTTAATTTGTTAATATTTGATAGCATTAATAACCCTTTGTTTAAGAATACAATACTCATACAAATTGTGGATCACCTCTGGACGTTTGGTGTAATATTTCTTCCATTTTTGATAATTAAGTTTTTCTGGATATTCCCAAATCAAATTCAGTTTTTCAACAAACCATGGATAAACAAAGCTGTATATGTTCTTCCAGCATTAATTTTCTCTTCGTTAGTTGTTGTTAAATATTTATTTGTTTATTCAGGCGAGATTAATTTTTACAGGTTTTATGCAGGTTTAGGTTCAGCTACTTTAATGGCTATTTTTATTTCAGGCATTATCGGTTTAGTTTCCCTTTTTATAAACTACTTAAAAATTGAAAACAAAATAGATCGAAAACCAATATTTTTAATCCTTATTTCCTATACTTTAGGAATTTCTGCAGTAATCTATTCTATAGTTCTATCTTTTTCAGGTTCAGCTGCAATGAGGTATAATCAACCTGAGTTTTTTACTCCAATTATTTTAATTGCTTTATTACCCGTTGCATTTGGTTATTCAATATTTAAATACTCTTTATTGGATGTCTCCGATTTTGTGAAAACAACAGTTATGTATGGATTTGCAACCATAAGCATCGCAGCAACCTATTTCTTTGTTATTTATTTGCTTGGGCAATCTCTCAGTTCTGCTATTGGAACGGAATACCAAACTCTTATTGCAGCAATAATTTTTGTCGCTTTCGCAATTGTGTTCCAATCTACTAAAGATAAATTTCAAAATTTAATAATTAAGAAGTTTTATCCTGAGCAATTTGCATCCCAACAAGTCCTTCTAAAGTTTAGCAACGATGTTGTTACAATTTTTGGATTAGAAAATATTTTGCGTTCAACTACAAATACTTTTATCGACTCTCTAAAACTGGCAGTTTTTGGAATTGCTTTGAAAAATGAAGATTCTCAAAATTATGAACTCAAGGAAGGTGTTGGAATTAATAGCGAAACTTTTGTCCTTAAATCTAACGAAGAAGATTTATTGAAATTTCTTGCTGAGAAAAAGGAAGCTAAACAAGATCAGGTAATTGAGGATAGTGAGTTTAAAATAGTTTGTCCAGAATCTGCTGAAGTATTAGTCGAGCACGGAATCTATACAGTTATTCCTTTAATCATAAAAAACAAAATTATCGGACTTCTATTGTTTGGATTAAAATATTCAGGCTCTCGATTTGCTGGCAAAGATATAGAACTTCTTACCGCTGCTGCAAACCAAACTGCTGTTGCTGTTGAAAATGCTAGGCTTTATGAATCCGAGAGAGAAAAATTAGTAATTGACAGAGACCTCGAAAATGCAAGACGCATTCAGAACAGTTTGCTTCCAGAGTCAATTCCAAAAGTAAACGGACTTGATATTAGCGGAGTTATGATTCCAGCAATGCAAGTTGGGGGCGATTATTTTGACGTGATAAAAGTAAGTGATTCAAAAGTATTTGTCATTGTCGGAGATGTATCTGGCAAAGGGCTTGCTGCATCTTTCTATATGTCTAAATTGCAAACAATGGTGAAATTATATTGCACAGAAAAGAATACTCCTTTTAATATCCTCTCTGAAATCAATTCTCGAATTTTTTTAGAAATGGAAAAGAGCTGGTTTATAACAGCTACCATAGCATTATTTGACACAGAAAAAAACAATGTGAAAATTTGTAGAGCAGGCCACACCCCAACAGTTTTAATAAAAGATAATAATTTGCAAGAAATTATTCCTTCTGGAATAGGTATTGGATTAGAGGAAGGGAAAATATTTAATAAAAATTTAGAAGAATTCGAAATTGAACTTACAAACAATTCATTTTTCACATTCTATTCCGATGGTGTTACAGAAGCAATGAATAGCGAAAAAGAGATGTTCGGAGACGCAAAATTAAATGAATTTCTAGTTTCAAAATCTGAACTAAAAACATCTGTTATTAAAGATGGACTAACTAAATCGTTAAATCTACACCGTAAAATTTTTCCTCAAAACGATGATATTACTTTTGTGTTAGTTAAAACTATTTAGGTAAAATTTGGATAGTTTATGCCATTAAACTAATACTTATTGTATTTTAGTAAAGTTTGTAGTATTATACGAATAACTAAAAAAGCTACTATATTTAAACAATCAAAATACTTAGGAGGTATTATGAAAAAATTATTATTTGTTTTATTATTTCAAATAACGTTTGTCCCTATACTTGCACAAGAGACAAATATTTCTGCATTTTATAATGCTCCAACTCCAGAACAAGATTCGGTTCATTCGGGTTTGATAGCATTAAGAGGTGCTAACTTTCACGAAGATTTATTAGGTGATGGTGTTTCAGCTGTTCTTGTAGCAAACTACGTTTACCATACGGTTTCTGTATTTGCAGTTGTTGGAAATGATTCTCTTGAGTTAAAATGGACTTCAAGAATTGAACTAGAACCTGCAGGATATAGTTCTAGTACTCCAAGATTTGTAACCAGTGGTGATCTTGATAATGATGGCTTGAATGAAATTATTTTTCAAGTTGATCCTATAGGAATAGTAATTTACGAATGGGATGGAGTTGCTGATAGTTGGAATTTCGGAACTATGCCTTCATATCAATATGACTTTGGTACTAGTGGTACTGGTGCATTTTACTCTGAATACTTTGAAGTTACAGATGTTGATGGTGATGATGTGGATGAGCTATTAATGGCTACTAATGCAAGTGGTGCAGATTCTGACAATTACTACATATTTAGTGGAAGTGGAAATTGGCAAACGGATTCTCCAGCGTTCTCTAGTCTATTTTTAGAAGCTGAGTTTTCTCGAGATGGATTAGCAGATTGGGGCGGAGGCGGAAGCCCTTATGCTTTACATGCAGCAAATCTTGATGGTGTTGGAAATTCTGAGATTATTCTTCATAACTGGAACAATAAAAATGTAACTCCAATAACTGTACCTGCAAAAGACACATATGAATTAGCAATAAAAGATAATGGTAAACAAAATCTATTGTTATCAACTTCAGATGATGTAGCACTTTTTGCTGGTGTTGTTACTGATATTGATAGCGATGGAAGAGAAGAAGTTTATTTACCAACTTATAATAGTGGTAGTAAAGGTTTTCTTCACATGATTCATTATGAAGATGGACAAAATACAAATGAAATTGATTCTACAAATGCAATGCTCATTGATATGAGTTCAGTTTCTGCAGCAAATCAGTTTGGAATTGGTTTCGGAGATTTAGACGCCAATGGTAAAACTAACCTTTATGTTGCTGGTGGTTTAGGTCATAATGTTACTTCTGCTGAGTTCCAAGGTGGTGATAAAACAGATATTAATAATTGGATTTTTTCTATAATATATGAGAACGAATCTGATATGTACAGTGCTATTACATATAAAGATTCTGTTGGTATTCTTGATACTATCCATACTCCAGATTATGGTTTTGTCTCCAAATTATTTGCTAAAAACACAGATATTGATAAAGATGGAAAACAGGACTTAATATTACCTTATCAAGGTGTTGTTGATAGTATTGAAGTAATTAATTTAACGTGGAATTCTGGGAAATATGATTCTGTTGTTACTAAAGTTCTAAATCCTAAAAAATGGGGTTTAAGAATTTTAGAATCTTCTGTAGGAACTGGAGTTGAAGCGAAAGAACTTACAATTATTACTCCAAACGATTATACATTAAATCAAAATTATCCAAATCCATTTAACCCAACAACTAATATCAGATTTTCACTTCCAGTATCTAAAAAGATATCTGTGATAATTTACGATATGTTAGGTAGCAAAGTTAAAACATTAGTTAATAACGAAAACTTTTCAAAAGGAAGTTATGAAGTAACTTGGAATGGAACAAATAATTTTGGTAGCAAAGTAGCTAGTGGTAATTACATTGCAACTATGAAATTTGGTAATTTCAATAAATCAATTAAAATGCAATTGCTAAAATAAGTAAGATTTAAGATCTTAGTATCAAGATAGTTGAAGCCCGATTTTTAGAAAAGTCGGGCTTCTTATATTTTAAAACTTAACTCAAAATTGAATAAGCTGTATTTGTGTATATTGGTTACCAAAAAAAAATACTATATGAACGTACAACAAACTGCAAAAATAAAAATTTCATCAACTAGAGAAGAACTTATTGCTATAGGGTTAACCTGTTCCGGCATTGAGGAGAAGCAATATAACTACGAGTTTGTAACATCAAGTGATAGAGATAAAATTAAAGTTCAAGTCTATTTTGGAAAAAAAGGTGTTAAAACAATTCTGCAAGGAAATAAAGATTCGTTACTTTACACAGAAATTTCTCCTTTAATATTTGAACAACAATTACTAAGTTTTTCAACTGACAATGATGAACCCAAAGAATATATTGGAAGTGATGAATCTGGGAAAGGTGATGTTTTTGGTCCGTTAATTACAACTGCATTTTATGTTGACGAAAAAGTTAAACAACGATTAGCTCAGTTAGGAGTTAGAGACAGTAAGGATTTAAGTGAATCACAAATAACTGAAATTGCAAAAAAGTTAAGGTCAGAATTCCCAAATAATTTTGAAACCATTCCTCTTTTCCCAGAAAAATACAACGAGTTATATGCAAAATTTAACAACTTAAATGCTTTACTTATTTGGACTCACTCCAAAGCTATCTCAAATCTTTTGGATAAATTTAAATGCCAAAACATTATTGTTGATAAATTTAGTAACAGAGCATTAAACATTACTAGTAAAAATTACGATAGTAAGGTTGATGTTTTACAAATTACAAAAGGTGAAAGATTTATTGGAGTTGCCGCTGCGTCTATTATTGCACGAGATACTTTTAATAAATGGTTTTTAAAAATAAAAGAAACTTACCTTGATTTACCCAAAGGTGCATCAAACGGTGTAGAAGATATTGTTAAGTTTTTCATCAAAAAATATTCTGCTGAAGAATTAAGTAAAGTATCAAAAATTCATTTTAAAACTGTAAAGAAGTATTGTTAAATAATTAAAGAATCTATGAGGATTTTATGGCACAAAGTAAACAAATCAAAAGAATTGGTATTTTAACTGGTGGTGGCGATTGCCCAGGATTAAACGCTGTTATACGCGGTGTAACTAAGCCTGCACTAGATCATGGATTAAAAGTGCTTGGTATTTTAGATGGTTTTGAAGGGCTTGTAACTGGAAAAGCAATAGAACTTTACGATAAAGATGTTTCAGGAATTCTCTCGCAGGGTGGAACAATTATTGGCTCATCTAATAAAGGAGATCCTTTTCATTGGCCTGTAGAAGTGGACGGCAAAATTAAAATTTTAAATAAATCGAAAGAAGCAATGGAACATTATGATGCTTGGGGATTAGATGCTCTAATTGCAATAGGTGGTGATGGAACAATGCATATTTCTAAAGGATTAATGGCTCTAGGTATGAACGTAATTGGTGTTCCTAAAACAATTGATAACGATTTGGAAGCAACCGATTTAACTTTTGGACATGACTCGGCAGTTTTTGTTATTACTGAAGCTATTGATAGATTAAGAACTACAGCATCAGCTCATCATCGAGTAATGGTTATTGAAACTATGGGAAGATATGCTGGATGGTTAGCATTAAATGGAGGACTGGCTGGAGGAGCAGACATTATTCTTCTTCCTGAAATGCCGTTTGATTGGAACGCAATTTATGAAAAAGTTAAGCGTCGTTCTATGATGGGAAAAAAATATAGTATAGTTTGTGTTGCTGAAGGCTCTATGCCTAAAGGCGGACAACTGGTTGTTAAGAAAACAGATGCTAAAAGAACTGATCCAATTCAGCTTGGTGGGGTGGCCGAAATTGTGGCTAAAAATATTGAAGATAACACAGGATTAGAAACGCGTTATACTGTTTTAGGACATCTCCAAAGAGGAGGTTCACCAACTCCATATGATAGAATTTTATCAACAAAATTTGGAACATTTGCTATTAATTTAGCAATTAAGAAAAAATTTGGAAGAATGGTTGCTCTTAAAGGAAACGAAGTAAAAAGCGTAACTATTGAAGATGCAATTAAAAGTCAAAAGTTAGTAAAACCAACTGATCAAGCAGTTTTATCTGCAAAAGCTGTTGGTGTATGTTTCGGGTCAAAAAAATTATAAAAATCATAAAAAATATTTGCAAAAAAATAAAAATGTTTGTAATTTAGGATTCGTTCTTTTTAGAACTATTTATGAAATGGGGTCGTAGCTCAGTTGGTTAGAGCACCTGCCTGTCACGCAGGGGGTCGCGAGTTCGAGTCTCGTCGACCCCGCATTTCAAAGCCTTGTAGGATAACAACTTACAAGGCTTTTTTTATGTTAAAGAAATGAAAAATAAAAACTATAACACCTTTTATAACACTTTTTACAAATCCTCAACTTTAAAACAAACTTTTATAAGTAATCGTCTTCATGTCTTGTCTTACTCTTTGAGTATTATAACTAATATAATGCTTGTCAGTAATCTTTATATCGGTATGATCAAGCAACCTTTTAACATCATAAATATCCATGCTGTAAACGTTTATTAAATAACTTGCTAGCGTTGGACGAATCTGTTTCAACGTGTATTTCTCTTGGATTATTTTTGAAGCATGTAAAGTATTAATAGTTCTCTTCCAAAAAGATAATGGCCAGGTGTAATTTTCTGGAACTACTGAAAACTGGTCAAATAATCTTCCCTTATCACCTTGCACAACACCAATATCCTCAGCTAACAATCTTTCAAGCTCTGGATAAAGAGGGAAGCGATAAAATTTCTTGCCTTTCCTTGCACCAGTTTTTACATTATTAATCGTGATATATTTTCTCTTAAAATCTATATCCTCTTTTAGTTGCACAATAGCCGAGCTTGGACGCACACCAGTAAGCAGCATAAAATATATTATCCAGTAATGATGCTTTTGTGAATGTTTCTCTTTCATATAATCCACAATCGAATACATTTCATCTAGTGGAATTGGCGAAGGATCTTTTTCTTCTGCTTCTACTGTTTCAATAATATTCTTATTTGTATAACTCTGTTCAGTAAACCATTTCCATAATGTTTTCAATGCTCTTGTATAAATTGATCTTGAATTAATCGAAAGTCCTTTTTTCTCAAAATAAAAAAGAAGTTGGGCGTAATCATCTTTGCTATACTGGTAAATATATTTATCATTCAAACAGATTATAAAATGATCCACAGCAAGGGCGTAAGTAGTTAATGTTTTTTGCTTAAGGAAATTTCTTAGCCCTGGAATTGATCGAGATTCTTTGAATTTTTCATAACCCTCAGAAAGTTTAAGATCTTTCTTTAGCTTCACACCACTATTATTCATTATTGCCCATTCTGCCCAACCCTGGTCAAACTCTCGTTTTAGTTTCTTCAGTCCTGGTGTACCAACAAGGGCTACCTTTTCATATTTAGCCTTGGCAACCGTAATCCTTTTTTTATCAGCTTCAGTAATTGGAATTTTTGTGTTTAAAGATTTTCGCTTTTTCTTCGGATCTTCTTCAAACTTATTGTAATATCGAAGCCAATAATATGGACTATTATTTTGTGCGTATATCCCGCTCAATGTCAGAATCCTGCATTGTGTTAAAAATCAATTTCTCATTGTTATATTTTCGAGTATATCTTCATTTTCTATTATGTAATTCATTCTAGTCATAATTCCGGAACTTGCTTAACAGCTTCAAATAAATTTAATTGATGCTGAACTACATTTGCATCTTGCCACTTGCCTTGTTCTTGCATAATTATATGATAATAAATCGTTGGCAACATGTTTTTTACTACTAGTTCTAAATTTAGTAGTGTATTAGTTTTGGCTTTAATAAGTTTGGTAAGTTTTCTAAGCCGCTTGTCTTTCTTTTTTAGCTTACGTTCAATTTCTTTTATTTGTTCTTTGCAGTATTCGTTGTAGTAATTATTAGTTGTACTCACACTGGCTTCACCTGCGTTACCATCTATACTTAAATTTTTCACATCCATTCCCGCACCCCTCCTGAGTGTCTGTGCTATTTGTTGCTTTTTAGCAGAGTAATAATCTCATCCTTACTTTTAACTATTTCCCTAAGCATAGCATTTTCGCTTTTTAGATTTTCAATTTCAGTAACCAACAAAGAATTACTGGACCCAATTGTAATATCTCCTTTGTTATTTTTTATATTCGATTTACCTATTTGAATTCCTTCATTCAGCACAATACCCGATGCTAATAATTCCTTTATGAAAGCTCGTGATTGTCTATCAATCTTACCGTAAACATTTTGTCGTGAAGTTCCTAAATGTTTAGCTAATTCATCTACCGACCCAAATTTATCTATTATGGCATCAATTAAATCTTCTTTATAATATTTTTTATTCTTCATAACCACACATAAAATATTGACAAAACATTTCAATTAAATAAAACCCTTGACAAAATCGTTTCAAGAAACTATATTGCAACAACTAATAATAATTTCATTCAATAATAAATAAATATTATGGCAATTGCAAAAGAAAAAAAATCGAAGGTTGGCAGACCAATAACCCGAGAACCAAATACTAAATATGGCTTTCTTAAAGTGCATCAAAGCATTCACGAAACTATCAGGAGCATAGCTGTTTCAGAAGAAAGAAACATCCAAACCGTTACTGAAAGAATTCTACTCAAAGCTCTTAAGCAAGAAGGTTATACAAAAACTAATTCAAATTAATAATTTCAACTAAGGGAAATTGAAATGTTGGTTACTCAACAAATGATATGGGATGAACTAATTGAGCAGCGTAAAATATTAACTCAATTAATTGACAGAGAGGCTCAACATAGCATTGAAGAGGTTAGCCTAAACAAAGCATCCAAGTTGTTGAAAAGAGGTTCTGAAAGCGTGATAGAGGATGTTAAAAATGGAAATCTTAAAGCTCGTACTTACAAGGATAAAAATCAAAATACTCGTTACAGATTTAGACTCGCAGATATTAGAAAATTCCAAGAGGGAAGTGTATATGTAGCCTCTAATATTCCGGAAAAAGAATCTATCAAGTGCTTCGATCCAAAAGCATTTGTCGAAAAGTTTCATCAAAGGAAACAAGTTGTATGAATACTCTTTGCATAATAATCTTAGTTCTTATAAGCACAATTATAATTATTTCTCCTTTCCTGATTGTGCAACTGATAAAATTTAACAAACAAATAAAATGAGGTGTAATTGTGGAAAATCAAGTGAACAGAATTAGCCAATACGAAAAACTAGGCTTATCAAAAAAACAATTCGAAAATTGTCTCCTTCCGCTGTGGATATACGGTGAAGCTACTTCCCATGAAATTTCAGAATTCCTAAAAATCCCAATTCTACAAATTGCGGAGCAGTTCAAAGCATCAGCTAAAAATATATTAATTCAAGTCCATCCAATAAGACCAAGCAAGTTCAACCCTGCATCTAAAAAATATAATATCAATTACATCCTTACCCCAAAAGGGAAGGAGGTTGTAAAAACAGTTATGGCATTTATTAAAAACACAAAAGAAGTCGCATAATGAAAAATCAATCAGCGTAAATCATAACAATCATAAAAATCTGCGTTCCTATGCTTTTTTCTTGGAGGAAAAAATATAATGACAATAACTAAACTAGCAACATGTAAATCGTGCGGAGCTAAAATAGTTTTTCTAAAAACAACTTCTGGAAAGTTTATTCCAGTCAACTATGAATCTGTTCTTGAAAATAAAATAGCCAGCTATGAAATATTTAATTCAAAAAAGCACACATCACATTTCGCAACTTGCCCTAATGCATCCAAACATCGAAAACATGGAGTAAGTCCAAAATGATTAAAAATCAATCAGCACAAATCAGTCTTTTCAGCGTTCCATTCCTTCGCGTCTCTCCGCCCTTGCGGTTCATCTTCTCTTTGCTCTTTGCACTTCATCTTTTCTTTTTTTCTTCGTGCCATTTCGTGTCTTTCGTGGCTATCTCATGAAAAACAACATCTCACACTACCAGCACTACGCCAACGCCCACCAGCACCCAAAATTCAAAATGCTTCGTGTCAAATACGGATGGGAAGGAGAAGGCAAATTCTGGGCACTAAACAACATGATTGCCGATTCCGATCAATGTCAACTGGACCTCTCACGAAAGTTCATTGTAGCAGATATCCTCGACCTCTTCCAAATGCAGCATGATGAATTTACCAACTTCATAAATTTTCTCGTCGAGGATTGTGAACTAATAAATAGAGTAGGGGATATCATCACTACTGAAACTGTTCAAGAAAATTACAGCAAAGTAATGAGCAAACGAGTAAGAAACAAAACCGATTACGAAGCAAAAACCACAGAACCAGAAATTCAGAATTCTGAAATACCAATCAATTCATTTATCCAAAATTTTCAGACATCTGAAAACATACAAAGTAAAGTAAAGGAAAGTAAAGTAAAAGAAAGTAAATTAAAAGAAAGTAAAGTAAACGAGATAGTTCCCCCAAACGAGGAAACTTTTCTCGGGACTTCACTTTTTCCAAACACTCACAAAATAGAAACCTATATCAAAAATCTTTACATCCAAAATACACGTATCCTAAATCCCAACCAGCACAAGCATATCAACCCAATACTAAAAATTCTAAAAACAATTCCTCCAGAACTAACAGATCAAGATATTAAAAACTGCCTTACAGAAATCTTCCAAAAACTAAACAAGGGGAGTGGAGTAAAAATGGAATTCCTCCTCCAAAACATCCGCAAATCAATTTCAATAAAACACGAAGAAATTCTAACAGTAATAAAAACAGCTAATCTTAGCTATAAAGAAATTGAACCAAATAAAACAAATGAGTTTTTTAGGGGAGCTGAATCTTTAAGCAATGTATTTTCAATTCATAATTCATAATTCATAATTGCTTCTCCTTGGCATCCCCCAATATCCACAGCAATAACACAGCTCAATTCCAAAACCAAATACAACATTTATGCAACGCACTTCATTAAAAACTTTAAAGGAATAAATTAAAACAAAACCCTTTTTTCTACAATGGAGAAATACGAAATCGAAAAATCTTTTAGAAATAAATCAATCGCTCTAGTCGAAAATATTTTTATAACAAAAATGGAATTATAAGGAGTTTTTAAAAATGGATAATTTAATATTTTTTATTGGAGTTGTAACTGGATATTTTCTTTTTAGTTTCTTTCCAAATATGATTTTCAAAATATGGGACAAAAAGATTGACAAACCCGAGAGAAACGAAATTCTCCAGCTTCAACGAAAAGGTTACGATTCACTTCACCAAATAAAAGTTGAGCGACCAAATGAATGATGAAGTATGATAACCCTAAGACACAGATTCAAAAGACTTGGGAACGGTTACGCAACTCCAAACCGAGAAATACCAAGCATCAGGAAAATTAAAAGGACAATCCGATCATGCGTGAATACTAAAGGAAATAATTATCTCTCGGATAAATCTTTGTTCGCAATTTTATATCACTTTGACAAAATAGAAAATAAAAGGAGAAATTAAAAAATGAAAGACAAAGAAATTATCGAAAAAGCAGAAAAATTTC
>JAQICK010000169.1 GCA_027858595.1 Melioribacteraceae bacterium | reverse complement strand
TGCATAAAGCGTCCGCAGTTTAACGAACTTTCTTGACGCATACGCCTAAATTTATTTATTAAAATAAAACTTAACTAACTTGAACTACTTTTCAAAAACTACAAACAATAAACCACTTCCAAAACACGAAAAAACCAAGCGTAACTGCGGTCGCTTTGATGCTTGGGTTATACTTGAATAGTAGAAAGGGATAAGAAAAACATGCTTATCCCTTTTGTTGAAATTATTTTGTTAAAAGAATTTTTTTAGAGATCGAAAAATTATTTATTTGCATTGTCATTATATAAATTCCACTCGACAAATTGCTTCCATTGAACTTTGTAACATATTCACCCATTGGTTTTGTTTCATTTATTAACACAGCAACTTCTTTTCCTAAAGTGTCATATACTTTAATTACAACATTACCTCTCTCTTTTAATCTGTAGTATACTATGGTCGTTGGATTAAAAGGATTTGGAAAGTTTGTTATGCTGTTTTCTTCAACTGAGGTATGGGCATATGTTGAATCATCTTTTAAATTATTTTGTTTTGGCAACAATTCTGCATAAAGAGTACTAAAATCTGCATCAGCAGAGCTACTTTCTGTTGGGTAATATGCCCTAACGTCATACGAGGTTAAATTGTCTGTACTTGTATCGCTTGTGTGCTCCATATCGTAATCTGTGTAGGTTTCTACACCACTATTTTTTGTTGCAATTAAATAAGTTGCACCAAATTTACCATGCTTACGATATATTTTATATTGAACAGTTGAATTTACATTATCATCCCAATAAAGTATGACTGGAGTTCCATCTGGTGCTCCACTATTAAATGTTAAACTATTGCCAACTCCAACTGGCTTCCCAACAAATGAAGCTACATAATCTTCATGGTCTTCTGGGGTTTCTGTTCTGCTTTTACTTGTAGAACTATTTTCCCACTCATCAAATGTATATTCTATTCCATTTATGGTTTGATTTAATGCTTCAAAAGAGATACTATTGGTTTGAAGTACATGCTCAGTACTTGTTGGTGAGCTAACCGTACTTCCTTCTACTTTTATTGTACCACCATTACCAACACTTACAAAACTATTTCGGAATGTTATATCAAATTCTTTTAAGAAATCGGCTTCGTATGTTGCTGTTTCATCAAAGATTGGGATGTCTAAATCATTATCATAAAATTCATCGTTTTTAGTCCATAATTGAAATTTTCTGATATAATTATCATAAGTGTGATTGTCATATGCTTCTAATTTATGTGGAAATGTTGGTGAACCTAATCCTTCATTATAACCGCTGGATTCTATGTTATCATCAACTTTCAAAAAGCCAGCATTGTAACTATTATTAACAGTAATTGTTTTAGGACTCCATGTACCTTGACCTACAATTTTCACAACACCTGTTGAATTAATTTCGGAAAAATAACCGTAATGAAAATACATATCAAAGTCTGGGCCACCTGACTTATTTGTATCAATATCAAGTATGCAGTAGTGGTTATATATTTTTATAAGATATGTTTTATCAAAACTCAGTGGAGCCCAAGTAGGATTATCTGAGTTAGTATCGTCTATATCACACCATGCATGATAACTATTAGAATCTGGATTAACTACAGAACATCCTGAATCAAAAAGTATATAGCCACCAGTTGAAGGTGAGTATTTATATACTTTAATCTCCGTACTGTATAGCCCATCATTAATTCTAATTCTAATCTCTGGTAGCATTCCGTATATTGTAAATGTTAATAAAAAAAAGATACTAATAATAAAATTTAACTTTAGAAATTTCATTTTTTACCTCATTAAATTTGATAAAATATTATTAAATTTGTTTTGCAAATAAAAAGGGGAAGAATATAGTTCTTCCGTATTAGATGAGTAGTCTATTGTTTTATTTGCCAATTTGAGAAGCAGTGTTCCAGCACTGCTTCTCGCTTAATTTTCCTTACTCGAGTTTATTCTCCTTTTAAATTATTTACCATGCAGAACTATAGTTTGTTGAGGAAATCCATAGTAATGATAACCAATAATAAAGGCCTCATCTTCATATGCTGTAATTCCTGTATACGAAATATCATTATTATTAATAGCTGTAATCTTTTTCCAGTCTATACCATCATAATGATATATTAAGCCAAAAGTTCCGACTATTATCATTTCATTATTTTTTTTAACATCAATGTTTGTTATTGATGTTTCACTATTAAAAATATTACTCCAATTATTTCTGGAATATTCAAACACGCCTCCAGAGCCACATGAATAGAGTTTATTAGATACCGATTTATGAAAATTCCCAATTCCCCATTTATATGTATTCCCACCTATTACATTTTGAACAAGTGAATCAATTATCTCCCACTTGTCATCTTGTTTCTTTAAAAAGTAATATGTCCCCCAAGCTTCTCCACTATTATATTTTCTCCCAAGTAAGAGTATTTCAGAATTATAAATTACAATATCTGTTGCAAGTAACTTCTCATCCTCCTTTAATGACATTTTGAGTGTATCAATAGCCCAACTATTGCCATCATAATGGTAAACAAGCCCCCCTGCACCACATGCCCAAACTTCTGTTTCACTCTCGGCAAATACAGAATAGATTTCATGTTTTGAGATTGGAGCATCAAACATTCCATTTGGGGTTTTGGCTAAATGTTCTTTCCATTCTGCTCCATCATATTGGGCTATAAAACTCTTCTTAAAATCATCTCCATGGCTTTGTTTTGAGCCAACTGCCCATACATTATTTGATGATGAACCATGAATTGAATTTAGTTGAAATCCACCTAATTTTTCTCGCAATTTAACAGTTGACCATTCACTACCATTATAATGCCACATACAACCATTTGGGTCTCCTGTACTATTATGACCAACAAGGTAGATATCATCAGCATTTGCTGCATACATAGAACGCATTTTATTCTGAAATGGGTCAGGTAAATTAAGTGTGTCAATAGTCCAAGTATAATCTCTTACACTCTTTCTTGTTTGTGGATTTGTTGATTTATCGCATGAGTTTAGAGCAATTATTAGTGCCAAAAATATTATTTTAATAATTACTTTTTTCTGTTTCATTAATTCACCCTATTATTAAATTTAGTAGACAAAAAGTATAACGTCTTTGAGTTGAGCTGCGAGCCAACCATAGCATCACAAAATCCCTACACAAGACTGTTCATTAATAATTGTTTTTACTAATTTGATAGTTCCCGATATTCCAACAGACTCGA
>JAQICK010000175.1 GCA_027858595.1 Melioribacteraceae bacterium | reverse complement strand
ATATGATACTATTGTTGGTGAAAGAGGGACAAAGATTTCCGGAGGTCAACGCCAGCGTCTTTCAATTGCTAGAGCATTGTTGAAAAATCCACCAATAATGATTTTTGATGAAGCAACATCAGCTCTTGATAATGAATCGGAAGTTTTAGTTCAAGAGGCAATTGAGCATTTAATGAAAGAACGCACTACATTTGTAATTGCACATAGATTAAGCACAATAAGAAATGCCGATAAAATTATAGTTATGGATAAAGGTAAAATAGTTCAGCAAGGAAAGCATGATGAATTACTTGCTGATGAAGATGGAATTTATAAAAAATTATACGAACTACAATTTAGATCACAGGCTTAGGAGTTATTTTGAAACTGGGAATTATTCCAAATACTAGTAAAGAAAATGTAATTCAAGTTGTAGAACTTTTTATTAGCAAGTTAGAAAACAGAAATTTTCAATGTACGTTTAATAGTGACTTTCACAAATTGGTTGATGATAATAGTCTATTTGAAAAATATGAATTTCTTTCCAACGAAGATTTGTTTTCAAAAAACGATTTAATTGTTTCAATTGGTGGCGATGGCACTCTTTTAACATCTGGCTTTGATGGAAGAAAATATGGCACCCCAATTTTAGGAATTAATTTTGGTAAACTAGGATTTCTTGCGGAATATGAAATTAATAATCTTGACAGACTTATTGATGAACTAGAAAAAAACGAGTATAAAATAGAAGAGCGAGTTACTCTTTGCGGTGAATGTTCGGATGGAGAAGAGAAAAGTCTTTTTGCAATTAATGATATTGTAATTGATAAAGGGTATTGGCCAAAAATGATTGAGATGGAACTTAGGATTGATGATGAATATGTATCCACTTTTTCAGCGGATGGAATAATCATTTCAACCCCAACTGGTTCTACAGGATATTCACTATCTGTGGGTGGACCTATTGTTAATCCTATTGCAAAAGCAATTACCATTTCACCAATTTCTCCTCATACTCTAACAATGCGACCATTGGTAATAAGTGATAGTCAAAAAATAACTGTAATTGTAAAAACGGACCATGATAGAATTCATGTAAATTGTGATGGACAGAGAGTAACACATTATGAATCGCCAAAAAAATTTACAATATATAGTAGTAAAACCCCAATAAGATTGTTGCGAACAAAGTCAACAAGCTATTATGATATTTTGCGTACCAAACTTTACTGGGGAGTTGATGTAAGAAAAAATAGTTTAAAAGGAAATGATGAATAAAGTTTTTACCATATTATTAATCTTTGTGCTTACAATAACAGCACAAGACAAAAATAAAACTACTATTGATACAAAGTCTGGAACACCAATGTTAGTAGGGCTCTGCGATAGAGAAGCATTTGCGGATACAAATTTTGCATGGTGGTTTAATTCTGGATATAAATTTTATGATCCAGATGCTGATGTTGTTTCAAAAATTCTGGATGTAAAAACTGAATACAGTATTACCATTGTTATGGGCACTTGGTGTAGCGATAGTAGAAGAGAAGTACCAAGATTTTATAAACTACTTGATGCATTAAATTTTTCAGAGGGCAAAATAGAATTAATTAATGTTGATAGGTCAAAGAGTGGAATTGATGCAGATGTTTCAAATCTTAAAATTGAGCTAGTTCCAACTTTTATTGTTTACAGTAATGGCAAGGAAATGGGTCGAATTATTGAGACTCCTGAAGAATCGTTGGAAATAGATTTGTTAAAAATTTTAATTCAAAATTAATGTTTTATGTCTTAGAGAATGCTTCGGAGAAAAGTTCATGAATATGCAATACACAAATAGGTTAATTATAAGCCAGTTTACTTTGGTCCCAAACAAATTATAAACAGATGAAAAAATTAATTGTTTTTATATTATTTTTGAATTCAATTTTGGCTGCACAAGGTTTTGAACTTGGTGAAGCTCGTGGAATATTTGTCTCTGTGGGTGTTGGTCCTAAATTACCAATTGGAGAGTTTTCTGCTACAAACGATCTAGGTATTGGTTTTGACTTTACAGCCACATATACCGATAATCAATTTTTGCCTTTGTTTTTCAATCTCAA
>JAQICK010000251.1 GCA_027858595.1 Melioribacteraceae bacterium | reverse complement strand
TGTGTCGGCGGTTCAATTCCGTCTCCGCCCACAAAAAGTAACCCCGCAAACCAAAGCGGGGTTTTTTATTTTAAATGTAAAAGATGTTGAAGCCCTTTAGTACCAAGGGTTTTATGACCCCCTCTATGATTCCTAATTAGTTTATTATTTCAGAATGAACTTTAACTATATTTTTTCATTTAGCTTAAAAGTTTATTGAAATCTGAATCGACAAACCAAAATCCAAACCAGTTTAATACTTGGGAGTCTTAGTAAGATTGTAAATAGTTATTCATTGAGTTTAGGAGTGGGAAAATGTATCTATCTAAACGCAATGGAACTTATTATTTGTATTACCAGAACGCAATGGGGAAGATGAATAGTAGATCAACTAGAAGTTCAAAAAAGTCAGAAGCACTAAAATTCCTATCCACTTTTGAAGTGGAGTTAAAGGAGAACCTAACAAAAAGTATTCCTCTTAAAAATTTCGTTTTTCAGTTTCTTAAGTATGCTGAAATTATCTACAGCGTAAACCATTGGAAATCATTGCGAAGCACTTTTAATGAGGCCACTCTTTACTTTGGTAATGTTTCAATTGCTGAATTAACAGTTCCAAAATTGCAAGAGTATTTCAATTATAGGTTAACTAAACTATCTACATACACAGTTAAGCGAGACATAGCAAATTTTGGAAGTGCCTTCAAATGGGGGATTGCTCAAAACTATCTTTCTATCTCACCTACATCTAAGATTAAAAAACCAAAACTTCCAGAAAAACAACCTTTATACTTTTCAAACATCGAGTTCAATCAGTTTCTACTTTCTATTGACAACGAAGACTACAAGGATCTAGTTATGCTTGCTGTCAATACTGGACTAAGGCAAATGGAATTGCTTACGCTCACTAAAGGACAGATTGATTTAAATGTTGGAATAATAACTCTTGATAATAGAACTCACGTAACTAAATCGAAAAAGATTAGAGTAGTTCCATTGAATGAAAGAGCAAAGGAAGTATTAAATAAACGAATTGCTTTAGATAAAATATTCCCATTCTCTCAGCATCAAACAACAAAACTAATGAGAAAATATAGAAAGAAATCAAACATAAGACCAGAGCTAACATTCCACAGTTTACGCCATACTTTTGCAAGTTGGTTAGTTCAAAAAGGTGTGCCTATACTGAACGTCTCGAAGCTTCTAGGACACTCGGATGTGAAAACCACTCAGATATATGCACATGTTAGTAATAGTGAATTAATGAGCAGTGTAGAGATGTTAAACTAAATAATAAGTTGTCTTAAGACTAAATTGAATGGACGTTTATATTAAATTAAGAATTACATATCTTAATAAAGCAATTCAAAAAAAAGAGCATGATTTGTTGGAGATAGAGGAGTGAAAAAGAAAGAATATAATTATACTGAACAAGCATCAAAAACACTGTGGCAGTTAAGTAATTTCAAGTGGACTGTAGGTATTATTCCAGTCGTTTCATTTGTAGTGACTCTATTCATTCTCTTTAGTAATAATTTTAACTTTGATACAACTTACGAAAGTTGGAATAATTTAATAATTATATTCCGAGTCCCTCTAGGGATATTAGCCATAATCATACTAGTTGTTGCAGCAATAGCCTCAAACCATCGTTCCCTTCAGTCTAAAGTTCTAATAAAATTACAAGATGGACAAAATAAGTTTTCGAACTACTACAAGCACAAAGAGGAGTTTGATAAGTATTTGGCAAATACGATACAACTGCAAGGCAAAACTATTTACAATGTTCATAATTTAATATTCCCAGATGTAAATAGAGGAAATTATAAAAATTGCCCAAGAATAGTTGAAGAAAAAACAAGACATATTATTCAATTACTAGATACTTACTCTGCCGAGACATCTGATAAAAATATTGAGTTGATATATTCTATCAATATTTTATTAGAAAATTTAGAGCAAAGTATTGGAGTAATAAATGACAAAAGTGGAAAAACATATAATCAGAATGGTATTAAAATGATCATTAAGGGTGGCGGCCACATGAAAGGACATTTCTATTCAATTCAAAGTAGAATAGGAATTCTTAAAACCATTCTTGAATTTGATAGCTTATCAGAACTTCCAAAAACCATTGAATCGTTTTTAGAATTAGACTTTTCCACCATGCCAGAAAATATTACTGTTAATACAATGATAGATAATAATGGTGTGGATATGAAAGGGATATTGTTTGGAACCAGTAACTAAATATAAAAATTTGATAAAAGGGGATATTGTTTATGGAAGGTTTCATAATTCATTTTTCAGAAAATACATCGCTATATCTCTATAGCTCTCTCCTACAAGCTAATGCAGCAATAATAGCTATTGTTGGATTATTTGTGATATTTAAAATTCAACAAATGTCTTCCTCAATTGATGTTATAAAATCTTCTATTATGCTTGATAATGGAAGACGTTCAACCCCAGAGGAAGTCGAAAATTTTGATAGGGGAACCGTTCAAGAAAAAGTAAACCTATTGGAAGTTAGAAGAAATGGAAGAGGAAGTTATTTGCCGCTTTATGAAAGTTGGCTTGAAAAATTAAAATATATTGGAAGACTTAAAAAGAAAATAGTTGTCCCAACAATTGCACTTACTACCATGATAATATTGAATACTGTTGCATTAGTTTTGGCTTCACATCTAAACTTGTATTTTCCTTCAATTGAAGTAATTGTAGCATACCTAATAACATTAATACAAATAATTGTATGGGTCTATGTAGCAAAAATAATTATAAATACAGTTAAGAAAGATTAGATTAAAAAAGGTAGAGGGAAACTAAATAAATATTTTAGGTTTAATCACTTCACAATTTGTAAATTTTTTAATTGACAATACTTAACCTATAGGTTAACTTAGTGAAAAGAATTTCGATAATAATTCCAGATGCAATTCTAAATCTTGCTATAGCAGCATACCCTGAAATACAAGATGCAAGAGTTGAACTTAGAATTGACGAAAAAAATGCTGAAGAGATATTACCATTTTTACTTGAAAAAGATAAGAATGGTAAATTTTTGCGTTTAAAAAAGTTTGCTAGAATATTACGAGAAGTAGCAATAGGCAACTATAATGATGATTTATATGGGAAAGAACCACCAGTGGGAAAAAATGTTACTGCAATGAAATTTAAAGGTAAGCTAAATTTTAGAATTGCTTGCAAAGATATTTTTTGTGAAGACAAAAAAGTTATTATGGTTACACTTTTCCATAAAAAAAGCACAAAGGGCAAAAAGATTAGTAAAAAAGATTTAGCAATTTACGAAGCTATAGGAGGCTAT
The DNA here is from genome assembly GCA_027858595.1 of Melioribacteraceae bacterium. GTDB lineage: Bacteria > Bacteroidota > Ignavibacteria > Ignavibacteriales > Melioribacteraceae > 1-14-2-50-31-20. The sequence goes on along the minus strand of JAQICK010000251.1, from coordinate 186 downwards.
GAATATGAGTGCTAAAAGATTAGATAAAATAGATCTAATGATTAATGAATTAGGAGAAGCACTAAAATTTAAAAATAATGAAGATAGAATAGAGGTAAAAGCATCATTCATTCAACTAGAAATCTTAGATGAAGTAAAAGAATTAATGAAAGCAAAAAATCTTTCAAGAAAAGATTTAGCAGAAAA
>JAQICK010000307.1 GCA_027858595.1 Melioribacteraceae bacterium | reverse complement strand
ATCGAGAAAAAGCAACAAAGTTAATATTTGCAGCATTAAGCATTAATTCAATGCCCATTAAAACAAGAATTGCATTTTTCCGAGTTAAAACTGCATATAGTCCAGCCGCAAAAAGGATTGAACTTACTACTAAAAAATGTGTTAAACCAACTTCTACCAAAACTTATCCTCGCGTTACTCTTGCTCTTTTCGTGCCATAGAAGCTGCACCAATAAGAGCTATTAATAAAAGTATTCCAAGTAATTCAAAAACTAAAACGTAATCTGTAATTAATAATTTACCCAGTTCAAATGATGTTGTTTGTGGAATTTCACCAGGTTGTGTTTTCCAATTAGTATTAGTCATCATTGAGATTGTTGCAGCCAGAAAAATGCCAATTCCAACAATTGCTGGAATCACGTTTTTCATTCCTTTCTTAATCTCTACATTAGTAATATTTGATGTAAGCATAACACCAAATAAAAGTAGAATTAAAATTCCGCCAATGTAAACCATTATTTGAGTTACAGCAACAAAATCGGCTCCTAGCAGAACATAAAGTCCACTAACGCCAAAAAAGGTTGCTAACAAATAGAATGCTGAACGAACAATGTTATCGGATGAAACAACCATTAAAGCCGATAATACTGTAATTGCAGCAAATAAATAAAATATTAAATCGTAAATAGACATATATTTTTATCAATAATTAATTTTTAGTTTTCAAAATTTAACAAATCAAGTGTCATTCCCACATGTTTAAGTGGGAATCTGTCAAATTATATAGATTCCCGATAAAAGCACTCGGGAATGACAGAACGCTTAATGATTATTTTTCTTCTTTTTTCTCATCATCAGAAGGTTTTTCTTCTGACTTTGCTTTATCTTCTTCAGCTTTTTTGGCAGCGGCTTCAGCCTTTGCTTTTGCAGCTTCAATTTTTTTAGCTTCTTTTTCAGCTTGGAATTTCTCTAGATTCAATTGCTTAATATCAACTTCTTGAGGAGTTAAATTAGCATAGTTATATATTAAGTTATCCCTATCCCATTCAGAATATTCATAAACATCAGTCATTTGAATACATTCTGTAGGACAAGGGAACACGCATAATTGACAGAAACAACATTTTGCTATGTCAATTTCAAACTTAGTTACCCAAAGTGCTTTCTTCTTGCCTTTTGAAGTTTCACCAGGCATATCAACAGGAGCACCTTTAACAGTTTCAATATCTATACAATTTACTGGGCATGCAGTTGCACATTGCATACATCCAATACAGTCATTAATATTAACAAAAAGTCTGTTACGTGCACGTTCTGGAAGTTTTGCTCTTTCTTCTGGATATTGAAGAGTAACCGAAGGAACAAATAAATGCTTCCAAGTAATCTTCATTCCAACAAGAACTGTGTAAAGACCTTCCCAAGTATTTTTTAAGTAATCTTTTATCATTTTCTATATTAGATTTTGAGATTCAAGATGTGAGACAAAAGAAATTTAAAATCTTGAGTCTCAAGTCCCATGTCTATATTAATAAAATTAAACCGACAATTAATAAATTAAAGAATGCATAAGGAATTAAATATTTCCAGCAAATAGTCATAAGTTGATCAACTCTTACACGTGGTAAGGTCCAACGTAACCACATTGAAATAAACACAAAAAACATTCCTTTACCAATAAACCAGAATAGTTGCTCAATTGGAATTAACCAATCGACCCCAATTAAATTTCCGAAATAACCGAAAGGGGAGTTGTAGCCACCAAAAAAGAAAATTACTAAAATGGAGCCAATTAAAAACATATTTGCAAATTCTGCAAGAAAAAACATTGAAAATTTTATTCCAGAATATTCAGTGTTAAATCCAGCAACAAGTTCAGATTCCGATTCAGGTAAATCAAAAGGAGTTCTATTACTCTCCGCAAGTGTACTTATAAACAAAATAATAAAGGCTACGAACATAAAAGGAACTAATAAGAATTTACCAAGACCTAAACCAGCCCCGCCAAAAATTCCCCAATTCCAAAAGTAACTTGTTTGAGCTTCAGTAACATCGCCCAAATTCATTGTTCCATAAACCATAATCATTGTTAAAACAACAAGTGCGGTTGGAATTTCGTAACTAACTATCTGAGCAGCAGCACGTAAAGAACCATAAAGTGAATATTTATTGTTTGATGCCCAACCTGCCATTAAAATTCCAGCAACCACTGCTCCCGATAGAGCAAGGACTAAGAAAATTCCAACATCTGCGTTTGATCCTACAAATATGGATGTAAATGGGAGCATGGTGTATGTAGCTAAAGTGGCAACAAATACTAAGAATGGGGCAATATTAAAAAGTGCTTTATCATTCGCATCAGCGACAATATCTTCTTTTTGAACTAATTTAAGAAAATCAGCAACTGTTTGTAAGACGCCATGCCAACCAACACGCATTGGTCCTAGTCTATCTTGCATATGAGCAGAAACTTTACGCTCTAGCCAAACAGCAAAAAGGACAAAAAGAACTATAAAAGCTAAAACTGGAATAGTATTAAGAACATATACCGTAATTTCTGCTACAAGTTCATTACCAAATATTTCTGTTAAATAATTTTGCATTTATCTATCTATTTCTCCTAAAACAATATCTAAACTACCAAGAATTGCTACTACATCAGCAACTAGATAACCTTTTGCCATTTCACCTATTGCAGATAACGAAACAAAAGAGGGAGCACGGACTTTTACTCTTGCTGGATTAAGACTACCATCACTCACAATAAAATAACCAAGTTCACCTTTTGGAGCTTCAACTCTGTGATAAATAGAACCAACTGGTGGTTTTACTCTTCTTGGAACTTCCGACTTAACATTGCCATCTGGAATTTGATCAATTGCTTGTTCAATTATCCTTAAACTTTGCTCAACTTCTTGAACTCTAACAAAGTATCTATCCCAGCAATCGCCAACAGAACCAACTCCGCCTTCACCGACAGGAATATCAAAATCAAATTTATTATAGATTGAATAAGTGTCGTCTTTACGCAAATCAAATTTTACACCACTTCCACGCAAATTAGGACCTGTTAAACCAAGGTTAACAGCTTCTTTTGCAGGACAAACGCCAATGTTTGCAGTTCTTTCAATAAATATTTTATTATAAGTAAGTAAATTATTTAATTCAACTATTGTTGGTCTGAAATAATCTATAAATTCTTTCGTTTTACGAATAAAATCTGGATGAATATCATGTGAAAGACCACCAACCCACATATAATTATAAAGAAGTCTTGCACCGCAAGTTTCTTCAAATAGATCGAGAATTTTTTCGCGATCACGGAAAAGATAAAGAAATGGAGTAAATGCACCCAGATCCAATCCAAAAGTTCCAAGAGCAACTAAATGAGATGCAATACGTTGTAGTTCACCAATTATCACTCGGATATATTCCACACGATCTGGAACTTTAATATCCATCAATTTTTCAACAGCACCAACATATCCAAAGTTATTATACATTGCAGCAAGATAATCCATGCGGTCAGTATATGGGACTACTTGAGGATAAGTCATTGCTTCACAATGTTTTTCCATGCAACGATGTAAATAACCAATGTGTGGTTTTACATCGTGAACAACTTCACCATCTAATACAAGTTCTAATCTCAACACTCCATGAGTAGAAGGATGTTGAGGACCCATATTTAATATCATTTCTTCAGTTTTCATATTTAGATTTTAGATTTTAGATTAACAGATTATCAGACACAAGATGTGAGATTAAGAGATAGACAAAAGAGTCAAGATTTGAGACGTAAAACTAAAATCTTGTTTCTAGATACTCATATCTATTATCTAACTAACCTTTTCTTGAATCCGTAAATCATTTTTTCAATCTCTTCAATTTTATCTATTAAATTATTTAATTTTTCTTCGGTTATAAATTTTAAATCAAACGCTAAATATATTTGTGTTTCTAATTCAAAAGCAGAGCCATTTGCAATATCTAAAAATCTTGCAAAGTCATTTTCTGTTTCTCTACCTGCTCCTTCTGCAATATTTGAAGGAATTGAAATTGCAGCTCTCTTCATCTGTGATGTTAATGCAAATTTTTCTTCTGGTGGAAATTTAGAAACAGTTAAATAAATCTCTTTTACAAAACTTCTTCCTTTTTGCCAAACCTTTAATTCCTTAAAGTTATGCATATCCAACCTCTAATGATATTGTTTCAAGTGAAAACTCTTTAGTCTTAAAAGAATTGAGATAGAAGACATAAGACACAAGACTAGAAGCTCCAAAATCCTAAGCTATTTGGAATCTAATATATTAACAATGTTTTAGAACAACTACTACATATTTATTTCTAATCTAAATCTTTTTTTAGTCTCAAATCTAAAGTCTAACAATCTCACATCTAACAATCTGTAATCTAATAAGGAATTTTCATTCCTTCGTAAAACTCAGGATTTTCATAATCTTTACGCAATGGGAAACCTTCCCAATCGTAAGGCATCAATATTCTAGTTAAACTTGGATGATTTAAAAACTTAAGACCAAACATGTCATATGCTTCTCGTTCATTCCAATTTGCAGAACCCCAAATGTTGGTTACAGATTCAACTTCTGGATTATCTCTGTTTGTTGATGTTTTAAGAGTAATTTTATGTTTTAGAATAGTTGAATCTAAATGATAAAAAACGGAAAGAGTTCCACCTTTACTTGTTATGGTTTCATCTTCGTTTGTTACTTTTTCTACGTTGTCATCATCCACGCCAGAAAGATTCATTAAGCTATCAAATTGAAACTCATCAGCATCTCTTAAAAACTCAGATACTTCATTTATCTTTAATGGTTCAACAGAAATTATTGGCTCTGTTGGAACATCAGAAACCATTTCCAAAATTGAATCGCCAAATTTCTCTTTTAACAAATTATATATTTCTTCAGCATTCATCTTTATTTAAACCTAAATTCTTTTCTTATGTTTTGTTTTTGTCTCATATCTTATAGTCTTGAGTCTGACATCTAACTATGCAGTCTTTTTAGTTTTAGTTCTAATTGTTTCGGTTCTAATTTTTTCTTGTAACTTTAATAAGCCTTCAAATAAAGCTTCAGGTCTTGGAGGACAGCCAGGAACATATACATCTACTGGAATTATTCTATCAATTCCTTTTAAAACGTGATAACCATGCTCCCAATAAGGACCGCCACTGTTAGCACAACTACCCATTGAAATAATATATTTTGGATCGGGCATTTGTTCGTATAATCTTTTAATACGTGTAGCCATTTTAAGTGTTACAGTTCCAGATATTATTATCACATCTGCTTGACGTGGAGTAGGGCGTGGCATAACTCCAAATCTATCAAAATCGTAGTTGGATGCAGATGCAGCCATCATTTCAATTGCACAGCATGCTAAACCGAAACTTAGTTGCCATAAAGATGAAAGTCTTGCCCAGTTCATTACATCTTCCATTTTTGCAATTACTATATTGCTATCGTTAAATTCTTTATCTAGTAAACCCATAATTACTTTTCTGTATCCTTAATGCTATTTGATTTAACAAAATTATTAAGATGTGGTACTATTGGTTCTGAACGTTCCCATTCTAAATCGCCTTTACGCCATTCGTAAATCATTCCAATAAACAGAACAATTAAGAATATTGCTCCAACAGCAAATCCGTAAAAACCATAATCTTTGTAATTAATCGCCCACGGAAAGAGCATTACAACTTCTACATCAAAGATTAAAAATATTAAAGCAACAACATAAAAACGAATATTAAATTTCTGCCAAGGTGAACCAATAGGGTCTTCGCCGCATTCGTAAGTTGTTTGTTTCTCATGGGTAGGTCTTTTGGGTCTTACTAGGTATGCCATTACTATCGCTATACCAACAAATCCAATTCCGACTAGGATAAAAATGAATACTTTACCAAATTCTGTGAGCATAATACCTTTTAAAAAAAATGACTTCGAAAAATACTAATTAGTGTGAAGAAATGTCAAGGGAATAAAATTTATCTTGTAAATAAGTTCTCTTTTTTTAGTTAAAAGCCTACATATTGTCTGTTTATTTACATTTTTGAGCTTTTGCTTTAAATGCTTTCTTTTTACTTTAGAAATACCATCTTTTTTATATCACTCCATTCATTTGCAGAGATACGATAAAAATAAATTCCTGAAGTTACTATATTATTAAAATTATCCATTCCATTCCAAAC
>JAQICK010000254.1 GCA_027858595.1 Melioribacteraceae bacterium | reverse complement strand
CTGTTTTCTTTAAAATACTCAGCAATATTTTGAGCAAAGCAAGAACCAATTGTTAAAATATTTGAAGTGTGCTCAATTTGAGTTTGTAACTTTTGAATGTTTATTTCTGTTCTGAATTTCATTGATAATTATTTGTTCTGTATTTTATATTATTATTTATTTTCATGTAAAAATAATGAAAAAATATTCGATAATGGTTTAAAGAATAATATAAAAATAGATTCACTTTCAGTTTGCAAAAATTGCAACTAGGAGGATTAGAAAATTACTAATGAAGAGAAAGCAAAATGGTTCGATTCAGCAACTCGATTTCAGCTAAAGGATAAAATTCAACTCGTAATGAAAAAAAGAGTGAATGGAGAAGGCCATTGGGCGATAATTAATTTTGAGGATAACACAGTATTTAACTCAAACATGGAGTGGGAACCTGCCGAATTTGGAAAGCGGGATGAAGCATTTATGATTCGCACTCTTTTTCCTATTGATAGTGCAATGGCTCAGTGGGAACAATACAAGATGTTTGCGGAAGATATGTAAATCTAGATGCTTGTAAATTTGGAAATTATCTTTTCATGCTGAGGATATTTTTGAATTAATGTTTGTCTCTTTCCTAATTCAAAATCGATAAAATCAAATCCTGGTGCAACTGTACATCCAACCAATGTATATCCAGAGCTATCAATAGGCTGTGCAGCAAACCAAACATTTTTAGGAATAACAACTTGCGGAGTTTCGTTCTCTTCAATGCCTATACCTAATTTCACAATTTCAAGCACACCATTTTCAGAAACTATATAAATATTAATAGCCGAGCCATCATAGAAGTGCCAAAGTTCATCCGATTTAATTTTGTGGAAGGCTGAAAATTGATTTCCATTTAACAAAAAATAGATTGATGTTGAAATTGAACGTGAACCAGAATACCTCTTGTTTAGAGAGGCACTAGAAATAATTTCATCTGAACGATAAACTTCGCTGTAATATCCACCTTCTGGATGAGGTTTGAGATTAAGCTTTGATATCCACTGTTTCGACTTGTTCATCTTTTAAATATTTATTTACAAATAAAAACTCATTTGTGTTAAGTGTGTCGGAGTGCTTCAGATATTTAGCAATTAGTAACATAAGCCATTCTCGGTCAATTCCATTTTGAGTAGCTATTTTTGTTAAGTGCTCCAACTCTTCAGCGGAGAATTCGTCATCTGAAAATGCTACTTTTAATCCATCCAGAATAAAACTTTCAGCAAGGGATTTATGTGAAAAAACTGGAATGTCGTCTGTTAAAAATTCATTTTCCATTAAATCTCTTATGGAATTTTCAATAAATATTTTTTCAAATCCAAGAGATTCTCCAATTTTAACCATCAATTTATCTTCACCCTTAGTGATGATTTTGTCTTTTTTAATTAGTAAAAGCAAACCTTTGAAGTAAGTGCTTCTGTCAAGCATTGTAAGTTTCATATTGAGCCAATTCTATTTGTACAATAATAAGAAAAATATTTCTAATTAATAGAACATTTACTCTTAATTAGAAAACAAGTGATTTGAATCACCACTAGATTACATCCTCAAAACGAATTTGTTCCAACATCTAATTGAGACTAATTCTCAAAATGATGCATATAATTATTTTGAATTACTTCATTATCGCATATAATCTCAAAATATTTAATGGTATAGTTATTGCTTAAATCATGTAAATAAAATTTCAAAAAATAAAATTCGTGGATAAAATGGAACTAGTATCAATTATTTATAGCTCATTGTTAGTTGTTTTTTCATTGTTAGGTTTAGTGTTAATAACTTCCTATCTCTATTCAAAAATGTCTGGTACTAGTAATAGTCAAGTTAGGAGTAGAAATGATAGGATGCAAAGCAATGCCTTTAACCCAACAGAAGCAGTACATGTTATTGCACAAACAGAGGTAATACCTGAAAATGTAAGAAGGGAAGTTGTTTCTTCACAAAGTGAAAGGCGATTAAGTAACAAGGAGAAAGCACAAATTGCTTATAGAGCAGCTTTATCTAAATCCCAAATTGAGCAAAAATTAATAGCCAATAATAATGTTAGAGTAGTAAGTAAAGCAGAAAACGCACATCGTGAAAGTATTAGAAGTGGTTATGAGAATTCTGTTTCAAGGTACTCGGTTGTTAATTCTTTTGCGAGAGAGAGTCGGGCTTCAAACGATATATATTCAAAATTTTCCAAAATGTCTGTTGAATATTCCAAAGGGTATTAATTACAATCATGTTAGAACATCAAAGTATTAAAATAGCGAACAAATATTTTCAAAGAGCATTCGATTCTCAAATGCAAGGTGATATAATGGAAGCTCGTAATAATTATTTGACTTCAATTGAAATACATCCAACAGCAGAGGCATTTGTAAATTTAGGTTGGACATTTAGCAAAGAAGAAAATTTTGTTGAGGCAATTAAACAATGCCACAAAGCATTAACGTTAGACATAAATTATGGAATGGCTTATAGTGATATTGGCTATTACTTGCTACAGTTAGACAAAACTTCTGAAGCAATTATTTGGCTTGAAGAAGCAATTGCCCTTGATGAATTTGATGGAAAATTCTATACATATTACAATCTTGGAAGAGCGTATGAACAGAAAGGGTTGTGGCAAAAGGGAATTGAGATGTACGATAAGTCTCTTTCACATAAACCTGGCTTCAAACTAGGGAAGAAAAAACTTCTATTTTTATCCTCAAAATTAAATTAACTCCACTTTCACAAATATTTAATCTAAGTCCTAATTAACATTTTTGAAATAGCTAATTTCTTATTAGTGAATCCACTAATTAAATACTTACAATTCACAAATTTTTGTATTTTTCTTTTTTCACATTTGACTTTTCTTAAAATAAAACACTATTATTGCTTTCGAATTAATAGGAGAGGTAATGGACATAAAAGAAAATGATTTTGAAAAAGATTTAGCAGCAAATCAAGAAGATCTTTGGCGAGTTTTTAGAATAATGGCAGAATTTGTTGAAGGCTTTGAAAAAATGGGAAACATAAAACCTAGTATAGCAGTCTTTGGATCGGCACGAACAAAACCAAGTAATAAATTTTACAAGAAAACAGTACAAGTTAGTAAAGAATTGTCAAAGAAAGGTTTTGGAATTATCACTGGTGGCGGACCCGGAATTATGGAAGCTGCTAACAAAGGTGCAAAAGAAGTTGGTGGTAGCTCAACTGGTGTTAATATTGAACTTCCACGGGAGCAAGGTTCAAATCCATATATTGACAACGATAAATTGTTAAACTTCAGATATTTCTTTGTTCGCAAAGTTATGTTTTTTAAATACGCTCAGGGTTATGTTAGGCTGCTTTAATAATTTAGCAAAAAGCGAGTTTAACAATTATGTTAATCTTTGTGTTCTTTAAAATCATTGTTCCTTTTTAGTTGTCGCATTTTCTAAGGTTTTCAATTTGTTAAGTTGTGGCAATTTTGGGAAAGCCTTGGGTCGTTTTGAGGTCGTTGCAATTTTAGCTTTTTACTTTCTTAAAAATTGTGAGTGGTTTTTAATGCGTTGCAAATAATGCTTTAAATTTGTGGCAACTTAAAAATTGTAGTTACTTAAAAGTCAGTTGCTCAAAGGTTGTTGCGGTTGTTTAGTTAGCAACCTAACCCACAACTCAAGCCGACAGCCTTTACGCTTAGCGTGTTTTTATGGTTTTTGCTTTTAGAATTATATATTTTTTAATAAATAAATTTTTAATTACGGCAGCGGCTTAGTTGCCAGCCGTTATAATGCCTGGTGGTTTCGGAACAATTGATGAGTTTTTTGAAGTTCTAACTTTGATTCAAACAGGAAAGACTATGAAAGTTCCTATTGTTGTTATGGGTACTGAATATTGGGAGCCATTAATGGGGTGGTTAAAAGAGTACATGATTAAATTCAAATATATTGAAGATTTTGATATGGATTTATTCAAGATGACAGATGACCCTAAAGAGGCAGCAAATTTTATTTATGAATTCCATAAAGGAACAAAAATTATTCCTAATTTTTAGGTGTTGTAACATGAGACTATTAAAATATTTTATTATTTCATTTTTAATTCAAGGTGTAGTTGTGGCACAAGATAATATATCGCAGAGATTATATGAAACCTATTCCAATTATAAAATCTCAGAGATTGAAAACAAGAGATTTTCTCATTCCGAATTGATGAGTGTGTTGGAAAAATTTCAAAATTCAGATTTAATTGAAATTACTAATGCCGGATATTCTTTGGAAGGAAGGGAAATTAAATTAATAAAAATTGGAAATGGCAAAACCAACGTAATGGCGTGGTCTCAAATGCATGGTGATGAGTCTACAGCCACAATGGCATTGCTAGACTTTCTGAAATTTATGGATGCCAAGGATGAATTTGATAATTTCAAAAATGATTTGTTTAATAAAATTACACTATATATTATTCCAATGTTGAACCCAGACGGCACTGAAAAATTTAGAAGACGAAACGAGTTAGACATTGATATTAATAGAGACGCATTGCGGTTGCAATTTCCTGAATCAAAAATTTTGAAAAAAATTCAAGAAGAGACTAATCCTAAGTTCTCTTTTAATTTACACGATCAAAGCACTAGATATACTGTAGGAAATAGCTATAAGGTGGCAACAATTTCGTTCTTAGCTCCTGCTTATAATTATGAAAAAGATATAAATGAAGTTCGCGAAAATGCAATGAAATTAATATCTCAATTAACTAACAATCTTAATGAATATATTCCAGGGCACATAGCAAAATATAGTGATGACTTTGAACCACGTGCATTTGGTGATAATTTTGTGAAGTGGGGAAGTAGCTTAATTCTTTTAGAATCGGGCGGTTGGAAAAACAATTACGAGAAAAGTTTTTTACGAAAACTAAATTACGTGGCATTAATTTCTGGATTTGAATCCATTGCAAACGAAAGTTATAAAGATGAAGCAATTGATACATATCAAAGTATTCCAGAAAATCAGAAAAGACTATTTGATCTACTTTTACGCAACGTAACAATTGAAAAGAATAATCAAAATTATATTGTTGATATTGGAATAAATCAGAATGAAACCTCAACTTCCGATAAGAGGAATTATTATTTTCGCGGCAAGATAGAAGAGATTGGTGACTTATCCACTTACTTTGGCTTTGATGAAATTGATTGTTTGGGAATGATAATTGACACTGCACAGATATTTCCAGAAACTTTTAAATTATCAAGCAACTTAGATGAAACCAATATAACAAAAATATTGAAAGAAGGATTTTCATTTGTGCAAGTTGACTCAATTGAGCATTCAGAGAAATTTGTAAAATATCCGATAAATGTTGTTATGAGTGGAGCAAAACTAAATAATAAAATTGGACTTGGAAAAGCAGCAAATTTTGTTTTAAAAAAGGATGGGAATGTGAAACTTGTTTGTGTAAATGGATTTTTATTTGATATCAGAAGCGGAAAAAATTATATTCAGAATGGTCTGATATATAGATAAATAGTTTCTTATAATTAAACTTAAGATTTATTTAATGATGTTATGAGATTTTTAACTAGTAAATAAGTCAGTTAATCAAAATCTGCGTGTAAAAGAAT